>JBBSBT010000015.1:0-15722 GCA_038250985.1 Bacteroidales bacterium | reverse complement strand
CCGGTTATATAGGGATAAAGAACAATTAATATACTCCAGTTAAGTTCTATTTCATTTGGATAAACATATCCATCAACTTTTGAAAGAACTTCGTACAGATGTTGTAAATGTTGTGTCATATTACCTTACCTCAGAGCTTAATGCATTATAAAATAATTTTGAACCCGTATTTAAATTTGGTTTAATAACCATACACGTATGATTTTTCAGGAAATAATTTATATTGCTTTCCGGATCGTTTAAGTCACCAACTATTCTTGCTTCGGTTGGGCAAATTTCGAAGCAGGCTGGTTGCATACCTTTTTTAAGGCGATGGATACATAATGTACATTTTTCAGCAGTTCCCTTTTCGGGGTTTATAAACCGGCATCCGTAAGGACATGCCTGCACACAATACCTGCATCCTATGCAATAATTGCTGTCGACCAAAACTATTCCCTCAGGGCTTTCGAAGGTTGCCCCTACCGGACAAACCTGAACACAGGGTGATTTGGCGCAATGGTTGCACATTTTGGGGACAAAGAATGATTTAAATATTTCTTCATCAGGGACTGATTGCTTAAAACCGTCAATTCCCCCATTCGGTGATTCCACTTTTACGGTACCATCATTTTTTATGGTATACTGTTCAACCCATGAACGAAAATAGAACGGGTCCATGGGAACATTGTTTTCCAGCTTACAGGCTTTGGCACAATTTCCACAACCGATACATTTATCAATATCGATTCCTATGCCATACCATTTCCCTTTCCCTTTAGGACGGTCCATGGCAAGCAGCACACCGTTAAATGGAGTAAGAGCCGAAGCAACCGCAATTCCACCAACAATGATCGATCCGGTTTTAAAGAAATTTCTTCTGGATAAATTAGATTTATTCTCGTTCATCTTTTCAAACTTTTAATTACGGTCTTTCCCGCATAATATTGAATTTAATACATCAGGATAAAAAGGTTCCGAAAGACCCGTTAAATTATTACCGGATTTTTAAGGCTGATGAGGATTATGGCAATCTATGCAAATTAATTTCGCAAAGTTTCTTTTATTGATCAGGTTATGTTTCATCGGATCAATTTGCTTGATCATTGTATTATCAATGGTATCAAATGTTATTTTTATACGTGCGGCATTTAATTGGTGGCAAACGGCACATTCTTTTCGTTGGTCAGGTTTATGAAGTTTCAGCGAATCAGGCAGTTCCCCATCATTAAATTTATCAGCATACTGGGCATGCTTTAAACCCGGACCATGGCAAACTTCGCACTGAAGTTGTGCATGAAGACCCACTGCTTTATCTGTTACAATGTCTTCATGACATTTAGCACACATTGCTGAGCCTGCATAATGCATTTCTTTCATTTCATTTTCCGGAATGGCATCGGCCCGGTAATGCCCTAACTTACCAAATGAGCTTGGAGTTAATACTTTCTGCAAAATCAGGAACAGAACAATTAGTACAGCAAATGTTGCGATCAGACGTTTTATGTGTAGTGGCATAGGAAGATGAATTGTATCTATATATATAGATGTAAAGATATAATAAGAAATCATGAAATTTTTTAGGACAAATACAGCTGCATCAAATTGGCGATAAAAGCCATCAGATTATTTATACGTGTGCAGAATAAATAATTCACACTATGAAGTGTTCTGGAAAAACAATTATCATGGGAAATACTATTGGTATCAGCCATTCTGAATACGATCAGGCAAAAACCAGAATGAGAGAATCATTTATCAGCATATCCCGTTATATTTATTTATTGACATATATCAATAAAAAACAGGAATCTTACACTCCAGACCTGTGAATATATCATTGATTTATATATCCAGAGTAAAAAACATTATATCGTATTCATACGATATGAATAGAGCAATTAAAAGCATTCATTAGGTGGCTGTTTTTGTCAACTGATCTTGAATTAATAGGATATAAAGCAGATATGGAAAATAAATGAGTTTGGTCCATTTTCCGCCTTCAAAGATATCCTTGATGTCAATTGACATTTTATTACTTTTGGCGACTATGCTTTATTAGGAAAAAGCTTCGGCGGCGAAGCTGCATGGTTTATTACTCCAAAACTTGGATTCGGGCTTGATGTTTCAATTAATTTATTTGAATTTGCTTCCGGTTATTATGCTGAAGATTTCTACCAGGCAAACTCCCAGGACTAAATTCATGTCAGCCTGTTATCGGGACCTTATAAACTAAAGACTTACATGGGTGACACTTATTATAAGGTTGCGTTCAGCCCAAAATTCAGTTCAACTTTTAAACTTATGGGGGGAATATTTGTAGCCAGGTCGCCGAATCAGTTTTATGGTATAAAGACATTTATTGCAGGCAATTTAAACTGCTGCAAAGTGGGAGCAAAAAGCACAAAATCCACATTTCTGACAGGAGCCTCTTTCGAATACAGGCTATATCAACAGGTATAGTTACTATTACAGGCGGATTTTTCCTATGCCAGGGCGGAATTCACATTTATAACCGGAAGTACAACCAGTTATACTGATTATTTACAAATGCCGGTCTTCAGACTCCAGCCTGGCATCAACATTCATTTCTAGCTTATGACCAGTGTAAAGTGCAAATGTTAATGCCTTCACCCTTTTAATATTATCATCCGGTTTTATATTCCTGGTGCTGTTTTGCTTGATTTCTATTATTTTCAGGCTACAAATTATATCAACCTTTACAGTATTAAGCTTTTCCATGCAGATTCAATCTTTTGTTTAGCACAAATCAATCAGCAAATCAGGTAAAATTTTTATTCTTAAGGTTTACAGGAAATCGTTACGGATTTCTGCTATTATACCTTTTCCGTAAAGTATATCAGACTTCAAACATATAAAGACAACCAGAAAGTTATTTTAGGTCCGCCTGCCTAACATATGTCTAAATATTACATGATTGACATATGTCATTTAAAAACCAGATACATATTTTTTAATAGTACAGATATATCACTCAAAATATTTTATAATGTGAAAATATAGAAACACATTTGTAATCGGTTTACTCTCTCTGAATTACAGATTTAACAGTGTAAACCGAAACCCTACTAATCAAACATAAACAAAACCAAATCAACATTTTATGAAAAAAAATCTATTCATCACCTTCATTGGATTTCTGCTCATTGGAGCCAGTATTTTTACTGCATGCGTTAAAGAAGGACCTATGGGTCCAGCCGGTGCAAATGGCACGAACGGCACTGGAACAAATGGTACAAATGGGACTAATGGAACAAATGGTATTAATGGCACAAACGGTACCGATGGCACTGCTACCTGTATCCAATGTCATTCACCTCTGGTAGTTGAAGTTGCCGCAACTCAATTCGACTTTTCGAAACACAAATATGGAGAAGCTGCATTTGGTGAATCAGGTAACACATCATGTTCACCTTGCCATGCTTCCGAAGCATTTCTGTATGTTTGCCAAAACAATGTTCCTGTAGCATTTGTTCTTAACACAACTACAAATAAGTATTCGAATCCGTATGTAACCGTGGCTACAAACTCAATAGGTGAAATTACCTGCGTAACTTGTCACAGCAGCCTGCATACCACCTACACAACCGCTGATTTACCAGCTCTCACAACTGTTGCACCTGTGGCAATGACCTTTAATGGCGGTGCACAAACTATTGACCTTCCTGCTAACGGCCACGAAGGAAACTTATGTGTTAAATGTCACCAGCCACGTCCTTTCACAAATTCAAATACAAACGGAAATGTACTGAACTATGACAGTTTGGCTAATTTCCCTACCGTTGTATTTTATGATGCAGCCCAGGCTAACGGTTTGAACAAAATAAAACCTGGTTACAGGACACATACTCACTACGGTACAGCCGGTGCTGTATATGCAGGTAAAGGTGGCGTTCTCTTCCCTGGAATAGCTTACATTAATTCGACACACACAGCAGCAGCTTCATGCCAGGATTGCCACATGGCTACCCAAACAGGCAGGGCCGGCGGACATACCTTTGTAGCAGCAGGCAATTATGCAGGATGTAATAAATCAGGTTGTCATACCGATTATGATGCAAGTTCAATTACATCCACCCAGGCTGCTGTAAAAACGGCTCTTGATAATCTTGCCGCTAAACTGAAAATTAATGGCGTAGAAATTATGAACAGGAATCCGGATGCAACCTCAAATCTTTGGGCTACCAAAACAACCAACAAATATGATGGTTATCTCAACATTTACGATCCTATCAATAATCCTAATGGCCCAACCAATAATGCTGTTGTATTCCAGAGTCCGAGCCCATCAAATTCATGGTCAGTTGATCAGAAAGCTTACAACCTGACTTTACCTAAAATCACTCTGTCCAATGCTCAAATGGGCGCCATTATCAACTTCCAGATGTGTCTGAGAGATTATAGCCAGGGAATTCACAACAAGAAATTTACCATGGCATTGCTGAATAATTCAATCGCAATACTGCCATAATCTTTTAATGATACCTGTTATTCTGCATAGTTTAACCGGCATTAGATTGAAATTAATACTTCAGAAGACCTCCGGAATGATTTATCCGGAGGTCTTTTGTTTACTGTGCGATATTTGAAATTTAGCCATGCCTGATGCAAAATTGAAATAATTCCGATAAAGCAGAGGGATTTTTCGCCAACTTCTGAATCAAAAAATTTAGTCTTAATATATACCTTACTAAAAAACTTTTTTTACTGATTTAAATTTTACAATTGACATATGTCAATACAATCATGATATATATATCGCTACATATACGAATATCTCAACGTTAAATTCGACTTTACATGTTCATTATTTTACAACTTTGCAAATGACACTTTTGAAACAATTTCATTGTTGTTATTAGTAAACACAGACCCTACTAATCAAACATAAACAAAACTAAATCAACTACTTATGAAAAAAAATCTTTTAGTAACCGGTATTGGATTCCTGTTTATCGGAGCCAGTATATTCTCAGCTTGTACCAAAGACGGACCTATGGGACCAGCTGGTGCAAATGGCACGAATGGAACAAATGGAACAAACGGAACAGACGGAACTGCTTCCTGTATCGTTTGTCACAGCAGCGATCAATCTATTTTTATCAGGGAAGCTCAATGGGCTAAATCAGTTCATGCTACAGGAACAGCATTTGAACGTAATACAGGCGATTGTGCAACTTGTCATACCAGCCAGGGATTCCGTGGCAAACTTGACGGCAGCTATAATGCAACAGCAGCTGGCGCTATTATCAACAATCCTATGCCACAAAACTGCTACGCTTGTCATAAAATTCACGAAACCTATACAGGAGCTGACTTAGCGTTAACTGTAGCTGCCGGCACACCGATTGCCCTTAATAATACAACAAAAACCAAGGATTTCGGCAAAGGCAATTTATGTGCCAGCTGTCATCAGGCACGTCCGCTTACGCCTTACCCGACAGTTGGCGGAGCTGACATTGCAGTTACCAACACACATTATGGCTTACACCACGGGACACAAGGTAATTTTATTGCCGGAGTTGGTTTTGGTCTGTTTGAAATTGGAACCGGACTGGTTAATTCAGCTCATGCGTCGGTAGCTAACAGTTGTGTTACCTGCCACATGGCTAACGGAGTCGGTACCACAACCGGTGGACACACATTTAATGTAGGCCCAACAATCAATCAAACCGGTTGTAAAGTTGCCGGATGCCACGATCCTGCTGAAAATGTAGCTACATTAACTACTGCCAAACAGGCAGAAATCGAAGGCTTATTGGCTGATCTGAAAGTAAAACTTGATGCTAAAGGCATAACTAAAGCCGGTAGCGACAGCCCGGTAGTAGGAACTTATCCTCCTACAGTTGTTGGTGCATATATTGATTATGCAGCTTTTCTTGATGATAAGAGCGAGGGAGTTCATAATCCTAAGTACATGACAAAGCTGCTTCAAAACCTGATCGCTGCTTTATAATAAGTCATAAAATTTAAATAAATCAGAAAGGCCTCATTTATGAGGCCTTTTTGTTTTTATATTCTTCACCTGAAATGCATAAATATTGAATGTTTTTTTTCAAAGGACGTCGAAAATCAAATGGTAGAATTTGCTTCTGCATAGAAACATGTAAAAAAACCGGAACCAGGCGATTTGTATCATTACATAAAATAACAGAATTAGAATAAAATATTAGTTAAGTAGTATTAATTCAGATTCTTTTCTTTTAACTATTCCCCCATAACCATTAACTTTTTGCTTTCCTGCAACAGACATGCTATTCCAATTATCAGGCACTGTTGTTTCTGAATGTTAAAAGTTGCTCGAAACTACGACAAGTTAACATTTTTTAACAGGCAATACGAGGGCTTAACTAAGGCCAGTTTTTACTTTTGCACAACTTAATTAACGAAAAAGCAATGTTAGAAAGCAATATTACTGAATTAAACGAGAAGATACAGCGCGAGAGTGCATTTGTTGACATGCTTACCCTGGAAATGCACAGGGTGATTGTGGGTCAGAAACAGATGATTGAACGATTGATTATCGGGCTGCTTTCAAATGGACATATTCTGCTTGAAGGGGTTCCCGGCCTTGCCAAAACGCTTGCCATAAAATCACTTGCCAATTCCATTGATCTGAGCTTCAGCCGTATACAGTTTACACCGGATTTGCTTCCGGCAGATGTAATAGGCACCATGATTTACAGTCAGCGCAGTGAGGAATTTAATGTTCGTAAAGGACCTGTATTTGCCAACCTGATCCTTGCCGACGAAATTAACCGCTCACCCGCAAAAGTTCAGAGTGCATTACTTGAAGCCATGCAGGAAAAACAAGTCACCATAGGCGATAAAACCTATCCCCTCCCCGACCCTTTCCTGGTACTTGCAACACAGAACCCGCTCGAACAGGAAGGCACATATCCTTTGCCTGAGGCACAGGTTGACCGTTTCATGCTAAAGGTTCTGATTACTTACCCACTCAAACAGGAAGAAAAACTGATATTGCGCCAGAATATCAACAACGAAATTCTTTCGACCCGTAAAATCCTGAAACCAGCTGATATTCAGCGTGCCAGGGAAATAGTAAAGGAAGTTTACCTTGATGAGAAAATAGAGAACTATATCACAGATATTGTATTTGCAAGCCGTTTCCCGGCAGATTACAACCTGAAGAAATTTAAAGATCTGATCCGGTATGGAGCATCGCCAAGGGCCAGCATTTTCCTGGCAATGGCTGCCAAAGCACTGGCCTTTATAAAAAGACGGGGGTATGTAATTCCTGAAGATGTCAGAGCTGTTGCTCATGATGTATTGCGTCACCGTATCGGGCTGACTTACGAGGCTGAAGCCGAAAATATCACTACCGAGGATATTATCAACGAAATTCTTAATTCCGTAGAGGTACCTTAACAAGTAAACTACGGTTTACTGAAACCGGCAATCCGGGGTTTGATTTTGTAAATATTTCAGAACAAAGAACAACGAATTAAGATTTTGGGAGTATTACTTTCAGTATAGATACATCAGAAATCAAAAATCGTTAATCTTTATTCCAGAATCAAAAATATCAAAATTCAAACTTCACAAAACAACTTCACTGTAAAGTCAATCCAACAATAATAGTAAATACCGTGGAAACCGCTGAAATTCTTAAAAAAGTAAGGCGTATCGAAATCAAGAGCAGGGGCTTGTCGCGAAATATTTTTTCGGGACATTATCACAGCGCCTTCAAAGGTCGCGGTATGGCTTTCAGTGAAGTACGCGAATACCAGTTTGGTGATGATATCAGGAACATCGACTGGAATGTAACTGCACGTTTCAACTCGCCTTTTCTTAAAATATTTGACGAAGAGCGCGAAATGAAGGTCATGCTCCTGATTGATGTGAGCGGCTCCAACGAATTCGGCACTCAGGGGTCATTTAAAGAAGACCTGATGACAGAAATTGCTGCAGTTCTGGCTTTTTCGGCCATACAAAACAATGATAAAGTCGGAGTGATTTTTTTCAGTGACAAGGTTGAGAAATTTATACCTCCGAAAAAGGGGGCTTCGCATATTCTCAGGATTATCCGCGAACTCATTGATTTTAAACCGGAAAGCCAGGGTACTGATTTGTCAGAAGCTTTACGGTTTCTGACCAATGCCATAAAGAAACGTTGCACTGCCTTTATCATTTCCGATTTCATGGATCATAATTTCGAACCGGCAATAAAAATAGCATCAGGTAAACACGACCTGGTAGCCATACGGGTTTATGATGCCAGGGAAGCTGAGCTCCCGTCAATAGGAATGATGGAAGTATTCGATAAAGAAACAGCCGGCACCGTTTGGGTTGATACTTCGAGCAGCAAAGTACGTGAGAATTACAGCCGTTGGTGGAAAAATCATGAAGGGATAATCAGCGGGATATTTAAAAGATCAGGCATAGATACGGCAGGCATCAGTACCGGTCAGGATTATGTCAAACCTTTGATGAAACTTTTTACACTACGCGAAATGCGTCAATGAGGATGAGGATGAAAATGAATATTAACTTCAGGTATATTTTTGTATTCGGTCTCGTACTGATTGTTACTGCTTTTGCCGGTAGCGGTGTATACGCTCAAAAAGCTGTTCTCAGCCTTGATACTTCTTCCATCAGGATCGGCGATCGTGTACAACTCCGTCTCAATGCAATATTTCCAAAGTCAGCTACCATTTATTGGCCGGTGATTACCGATACGCTTACTGCTGCGATAGAAGTAGCTTCAAAATCGAAAGTTGATACCACCGAAACCAGTAGGAAAGACTATGTTAATTATAATCAGATCATCAGCATCACATCCTTTGATACAGGGTTTCATTATATTCCTCCTTTTACGATTAATTATACTTACCCTGGTGATACTAAAAAATATGAGCTTCTTTCGGAAGGCGTTTATCTGAACGTAAAGGCCGTTGAAGTAGATACAACTAAAGCCATCCGGGATATAAAAGGCCCTATACAGGCGCCACTTACTTTCGCCGAACTTGCCCCTTACCTTGGCGGAGCTGCCGGATTGGTCCTTATCATAGGCCTGGTATGGTATTATTTGTGGCGCAAACGGATAAACAAGCCTCTCTTCCCTGTTCTTACTCGGGCACCGGGCCCTCCGTGGGAAACAGCATTGCAAAGATTGCATACCTTAGAAGAAAAGAAATTATGGCAAAACGGCAGTATTAAGGAATATTATTCAGAGCTGACTGATATCATCAGGCAGTATCTGGAGGCGCAACATGGTATTGAAGCCATGGAAATGGTAACATCAGAAATACTTGATGTATATGATAAAGCAGGGCTGTATCCCGACTCTCGCCTGATACTCTCGAATATTTTAGTGCAGGCCGATTATGCGAAATTTGCCAAAGTCATACCCCAGCGTAAAGAAAATGAGTTAAGCATGACGTGGTCACAACAATTTATACAGGATACAAAGCCTGTGCCTGTTGCTGCTGAAACGAAACCAACAGAAAATAACGATAAAGAAATCCCTGTTACTGAAACAAAAGCATGATAAACAGACTTCAATTTGCTGACCCTGAATACTTATGGCTTTTACTGCTGATACCTGCGGCTGTTGCCTGGTATTGGTATAGGCTAAGGCATTATTCAGTGCCCATGCAGATGTCTTCGACCGCGGTGTTCAAACAAGTGGTAAAAGGATGGAAACATTATGCGCGGTATGGCCTTTTCGGGCTACGCATGTTGGTAGCTATTTTATTGATTCTGGCCCTTGCAAGGCCACAGACGAATATGAGCCGCCAGGATATTAGTGTTGAAGGAATTGATATTATCCTGGCAATAGATATTTCGAGTTCGATGCTGGCCGAAGACATTCGGCCCAACAGGCTGGAAGCTGCCAAGGCCGTTTCTGTTGATTTTATAAACAGCCGTCCTGACGATCGTATAGGGTTGGTTATTTTCAGTGGAGAAAGTTTTACACAATGCCCGCTTACAACCAACCACCCGATGTTAATAAACCTGTTTAACGACATCAATATAGGAATGATTGATGACGGGACTGCTATTGGCGACGGACTGGCCACTGCCGTTAACAGGCTGAAAGACAGCAAAGCAAAGAGTAAAGTAATAATTCTGCTTACAGATGGTGTAAATAATATGGGATCCATCGACCCTCAATCGGCAGCAGAGATAGCCGAGCTCTACGGCATCAGAATATATACTATAGGTGTCGGAACCAAAGGCACTGCCTTGTACCCGGTCCGTACTCAATTTGGGGTTCAGTATCAGCGGATGGAAGTGCAGATAGATGAAGCATTGCTGCAGAAAATTTCAGCTCTCACTAATGGTAAATATTTCAGGGCTACCAACAGGCAAAAATTACAGGATATTTATAAAGAAATAGACAGGCTGGAGAAATCAAAGATCGATGTTACCGAATTCAACCGCAAAAAGGAAGAATTCCTGCCTTTCGTCATTCTGGCCCTGCTGTTGCTGACACTTGAATTTGTAGTACGTTTTGCAGTGCTTAAACTTGTACCTTAACTTTTAATTGTAACTTATGTTTCGTCTGGCTCATCCACAATTCCTATACCTGCTGCTGCTTATTCCGCTGCTGGTGCTGCTGTTTGTGTATGCACGCCTGCAGAAGAAAAAAGCGTTGTCCTCTTTCGGTGATCTGAACCTGGTAATGCGTCTTATCCCGGAATACTCAGGCCCCCGTGAAATCCTGAAATTTATCATCTGGTCGATTGCCTGGATTTTACTTATCATCGGTATGGCCGACCCCCAGACAGGATCAAAACTCGAAAAGATAAAACGTAAAGGAGTCGATATGGTATTTGCCCTGGATGTATCGAATAGCATGCTGGCGCAGGATATTACACCCAACAGGCTCGAACGTGCTAAACAGGCTATTATCCATTTGCTTGGCAAACTGGAAAACGACAGGGTTGGCCTGGTTATATTTGCCGGCAAATCATACGTACAGATGCCTCTCACGACTGATTATGCGGCAACGCGGTTGTTTCTTTCCAATATCAGCCCGGGAATGGTTCCTGTTCAGGGGACAGCCATAGGGGATGCTATTGAAACAAGTGTTTCATGTTTTGGAATTACAAAGCAGAGTAAGGCCATTATTGTGATTACCGACGGCGAAAACCACGAAGATAATGCAGTTGAAGCAGCGCAGGCTGCTGCAGCCAAAGGAGTCAGGGTATACACCATCGGCATTGGATTGCCCGAAGGTGCTCCTATACCCGTTTACAGCGGGAATACACAGATTGGATATAAAAAAGATGCTTCCGGCATAACGGTCATTACAAGGATCAACGAACCAATGCTCCAGGATATTGCCAAGGCAGGGAAAGGGATTTTTGTACGAGCCAACAATTCACAATCGGGTGTACAGGAAGTTTTCGACCAGATTAACAAACTGGAAAAATCCGAATATAATGAAGCCTTTTTCTCCGATTACGAAGACAGGTTCCAGTTCTTTGTCCTGGCAGCACTTATTCTGATTCTGGGTGAAGTTTTGATTGCTGATCGCAAAGGCCGGTTGGCAGGTAAAATTAAATTATTCAGCACTAAATCAACAATAAAGCAATGAGAAATTTATTAATCCTGTTTCTTTTCTTTTTTGTGAGCGTTGTTGAAGCACAACCGGCTCAGAAACTGGTGCGTTCAGGTAATGATGAATATAAGGACGGACACTATAAAGATGCTGAAATCGATTATCGTAAAGCGCTCACAAAAACGCCAAACTCACAGAAAGCTACTTTTAATCTCGGGAATTCGCTTTACAAGCAACAAAACTATGATGAAGCTGCCGCCCAGTACCTGAAACTGACTCAGAGTGAAAAAAAAGAAGCGCCCACAGCCAATACATTTTATAACCTGGGCAATTCTCTGCTCGAAAACAAGAAATACAAAGAAAGTATTGATGCATATAAAATAGCATTGCGTCAGAACCCAAAAGATGAAGACACGCGCTACAATCTATCGTATGCAATGACAAAGCTGCAGCAGCAAAAAAAACAGCAGCAGAATAAAAAAGAGCAACAAAAGGAAAAACAGCAACATCAGCAACAGCAGCCACAACCCAAACCCAATATGTCGAAACAGGATGCCAACCGTATGCTCAACGCCATGAATAACAACGAAAAAAGAACACTTGATAAAACAAAGAATAAAAAGAATTTAACACAGAATCAACCGGAGAAGGATTGGTAGTTGAGCAGGAGACTGAGGGATTGGGAGGCTGAGCGACTGAGGGACAGGGAGACAGACTTAGAGAAGGTTAAGTGTTATAGAAGGGAATAAGAGAAAGTAAATCAACATATAATGCACAGTTCTGAATCCGAACTGAAATAAACAGATTAAATGAAACAGAAACTGATATTTCTAATCCTGCTTGCAATACCTGGACTGCTTTTGGCCCAGAGCGTCAGTTTTTCTTCCGAGGCGCCGAAACAGGTGTATGTTGGACAGCAGTTTCAGCTTACTTTCACCATTAATGCCGAGGGCAGTAACTTTATGAGTCCG
Organism: Bacteroidales bacterium; assembly: GCA_038250985.1. GTDB lineage: Bacteria > Bacteroidota > Bacteroidia > Bacteroidales > UBA4417 > UBA4417. The sequence continues at coordinate 3,221 of JBBSBT010000015.1, read as the reverse complement.
GAGATCACAAACTTCGATATACTCAGCGGCCCCCTGATGTCGAGTGGACAGAATATCATGAATATAAACGGTAAACTTGAATATTCAAGTTCAATGTCATATACCTTCATACTAGTAAGCAACAAAGCAGGAACATTTACCATCCCCCAGGCTATTATCACTTCAAAAGGGAAGCGTTTTATGTCAAATTCAGTGACCATCACCGTCCTTAACCAAAGTCAACGGCCGGCACAGCAAAATCAAGGTAATACCCAGCCACAAGCCAGGGATCAGGCTCCGATAAAAGATGATATAGGAAATGATGTGTTCCTGAAAGCTGTGGTTGATAAAAGCAATCCATACCAGGGCGAACTCGTAATAGTTACTTTTAAATTATATACTCCCACAAACCGCATACAAATTGATGCTCCCGAAAAAATCCCTTCATATCCCGGATTTTGGGCGCAGGATCTTTTGAAAGATGCTACTCAATACCCACAATATACGGAAACCTATAACGGGAAAAGATATATTGTTGCCGAATTGCGCAAGGCAGCACTGTATCCTCAAAAATCAGGTCCCTTAACCATTGACCAACTGGTTCAGAATGTAATCTACCAGGTGAAAGTTAAAACCAAAAGTCCTCTGGCGGATGATCCTTTCTTCGGAAACGATCCTTTCTTTAAAAACCTGATGGATGATTCATTCTTCGGAAGCGAATATCAGAATGTAAGAAAAGCATTACACTCCAATCCCATCACTATAAATGTTAAACCTCTACCTGCTGCGAACCGTCCGCTTGATTTCTCTGGTGCTGTCGGGCAATTCAGCATGAAAGCCGTTGTCGATCGCACCGAGGTAAATACAAATGATGGTATTACGCTCAGAGTATCTGTTTCGGGAACAGGTAACCTGAACCTGATTGAAAAACCGGTAATTAATTTCCCACCCGATTTCGAAGTGTATGACCCCAAAATAATTGACAATTTCAGTAACAAAGGAGGCACATCGGGAACGCGCACCTATGAATACCTTATTATCCCCAGGGCTTCCGGTTTTTTTATTATTGATCCGATACAGTTTGCTTATTTTAACCCGGCTCAACGCGATTATACCGTTTTGAGTTCTGAAAAATTTAAACTAAAAGTCCGTAAAAGCAGTGGCTCAGCTGCCGAAGCTAATGCACAGAGACAAGTTAAATACCTGGGAAATGATATCAGGTACCTGATGGAACCACCTCTAAATATACATACTGCCGGAAAAGGCTTATACGGAACAGTATTATACTGGATGCTGCTTGGGCTTCCGGTCCTTGGATTTATTATCTTCCTGATCCTGCACCAGCGGAATTCACATTTAAGAGGCGATGCCATGCTGATGCAGCGCAAAAAGGCTACACGCATAGCCGTAAAAAGACTTAAGAAATCTAAAAAACTGCTGGATGGTGGACAGCATGATGCATTTCACGAAGAAATTTCATTTGCTTTATGGGGGTATATAAGCCAGAAATTCAATATTCCTATGTCGCTCCTTTCGATGGATACGGCCCGTGAACAACTTGAATCACGTAGAGTTGACAGTGCTTTAACCGAACGGTTTTTAACTACGCTACATGATTGCAATTATGCCCGTTATGCGCCGCCCGGGAAAGCGCTTAACATGCAGCAACTGTACGACCTTGCAATTAAAACTATTATTGAAACAGAACATGCGTTGAGGTAAGATGGATTGATGGGATTGATGGGATTGAGGGGATTGAGGGGATTGATGAGATTGAGGGGGATTGAAGTCCCGATAGCTATCGGGATTGAAGGGTTTGAAATCCCGATATCGGGATTGAAGAGTTTCAGTGTTTCAAAGTTTCAGGTCGCTGAACGGAAACCTTGAACGCGAAGCATTGATCCCGATAGCTATCGGGATTGAACGCGAAGCATTGAACTCTTGAACCTCCATGACACTAAGAACTACTAAGCATCTTTTAACCATTAAATGCCCAATAATATACAATCTGAATACCAATTGAACAACCTGGGACGATCAAGTAATGATCATACAATAATTTATAACTGAATTTATCCAAACTTATGAAATGTAAAAAGATAGTAGTCTTGTTTGCGACGATACTGTTAGTCGCATTTCATGTAAAAGGCCAGAGTCCGGAGCAATTAGCAAATCAGGCTTCAAAGGAATATAACCTGATGCACTTTGCTAAAGCTATTGAATTGTATACAAAAATAATTGATAGCGGGAATGAATCGTATGCCCTGTACTATAACATCGGAAATGCGTATTACCGCAACAATGAAATTGCCCAGGCCGCGCTATACTACGAAAAGGCTTTAAAATTTTCACCAAACAATGATGATATAAAGCATAATATTGAAGTTGTAAATAACCGGCTGACAGACAAAGTTGAAAAAATCCCTGATTTGTTTTATAAAAGATGGTGGACGCAATTACTAAACCTTATGGATATCCATACCCTGGCTTTAGTCAATATTTTGCTTCTAACACTGGCTTTGACACTCATTGCCCTGTATATTTCATCATCGGATATAATTATTAGAAAAATAAGTTTTTGGGCAGGGGTTGCACTTTTATTTATATTCAGTATTACTGCAATAATGGCATCCCAACGAAACAAATATCTTACTGAGCAACACGAAGCCATTGTTTTCGCACAGACTGTCAATATAAAAAGTTCGCCTGATGAGAACAGCAAAGATATTTTTGTGTTACATGAAGGCACCAAAGTAGATTTGCTCGATATGGTTGCCGACTGGCAGGAAATACGCATTTCCAATGGCAGTGTAGGCTGGATTAAATTATCCGATTTAAAGAAAATATAGTATCCCCCGCTGGTATTAATTTACTTTCTTTTTCGCATTTTCATTCTTTATCAATCTGAACAATGATTGATAAATGTAATATTAGAGTTAAACAATTTTCCAGATTCAGTTGTTTGTATAAGCATTGCTTTCAAAATCCGACAAAAATATCTTTTGTTTTTGATTATACATTGTCATAACTTTGAACAAATAATTCATTTCCTGTAACCTTAATAAACATTTATGAGAAAAATTACGCTTGTTTTATTCATCTTACTTTACAGTTTTCAGTTCATAGCCCGGGCACAGGATGCCGATACATCCTGGAAGTCAAAATACGAAGCTTCGCTGGGTTTTTCACAAACCACCTTTGCCAATTGGGCAGCCGGTGGCGAAAATTCGTCTTCAATTAAT
>JBBSBT010000014.1:0-15838 GCA_038250985.1 Bacteroidales bacterium | reverse complement strand
GAAGAAGGAACTATTCCTGGCGGTGGTGTTGCTTATATCCGCGCCATTCATTCACTCGAAAATGTAAAAACCGAAAACGCAGATGAAGAACTGGGTATCAAGATCGTGAAACGCGCTCTCGAAGAACCACTTCGCCAGATTGTTGCAAATGCTGGTTTAGAAGGATCAATCATCGTTCAGAAAGTGAAAGATGGTAAAGATGATTTCGGATTCAACGCACGCACGGAAGTATACGAAAACCTCTATTCTTCGGGAGTTATCGATCCTACCAAGGTAGCACGCGTAGCTCTCGAAAATGCTGCTTCCATCGCTGGTATGTTACTCACTACTGAGTGTGTAATTTTCGAAGCTAAGGACGACAAAGAACCTGCTATGCCAAATCCTGGTATGGGCGGCGGTATGGGTGGAATGTACTAAGCGACAACCCCAAGTTATATTTATTGGTTCAAAGCCCTGCTTCGGCGGGGCTTTGGCTTTTAGAGTGAAAAGTGAGTAATGAAGAGTGAATAATGAATGAATAATGAATGAATAATGAATGAATAATGAATAATGAATAATGAATAATGAATAATGAATATTGAATATTGAAGAAGGATAAGCACTAAATACTATGCCCAGATTTATTTCGTGAGGCTGAAACTCTGAAACCCAGCGCTTCGGCTTGGTTCGGCTGCGCTTACCAACCATCTCTCAGCGGCCTGAAACCCTGAAACATTGTAACCCTGCCCTTCGACTACGCTCAGGGTCCTGAAACTCTGAAACTTTGAATCCCGATAACTATCGGGACTGAAACCCCAACTCCTACTTCAACTTATCTATCCTCATAAACACTTCCCAATATTTTTCCTTGTTCATATCCGACCAATGGATCTGCATCCTGCGGTATTGGTAAGTCTGAACCTGGCAAACAAGTATAACAAGAACTATCAAACCCAAAAATATTTTTTTAAAATTGCTGTTAACTATTTCCTGTATTGCAGTTGCCAGCAGGATTGCAAAAAACGAGTAGAATTCAATCATCACCCGCTGCGAAAAACTTCCCCCGTAAAACCACATAAACCAGGATGAAAAAACATACACAAGGATGGATAGGAACCCAAGCAAGGTGAAAAACTGAAAACGGCTTGAACGGAATATATAAATAAAACCAGCCAGGCTCAGGAATAATAAAGGCGTGTATACAAACATTCCTTTCCGGTAGCTGAAAAGAAAATTTACTATCTGAGGATCCAGGAAATTGAATCCAAACTGTTGATATGAATCCACTATAAAACGGCCTGTCGAAATCTTATAAATTAGTAACTGGATGGATACAAGCAGTAAAAAACTAAAGATGGATAGCAGTATGGCCACCTTTTTATTGATAAGACTTTTAAACTCTGATTGTAACTGATCAAAACTGCCCGCTAAAAATGGAATTACCAGCACGATCAGCAGGTTTACCGGCCGGATCAGCGTTATTAGCCCAAGAAGCAAAGCACTGTAAATCAGGAATCTGCTTTTGTGTCCTGAAAGGTATTCACGAATAGTAACACTGAACCAGGTAATGGCAGTAAACGAATACAGGTGCGACATGCCAAATTCGGTTATCACATAATAAAAGAGGTTGGTGCCAAATACAATCGCAATAAGAACAATTGCAATTGTCTTTTCATTTATATTAAAGGAGCGCAATAATCTGCGTAATCCAAACAATGCCAGCAGGAAATAGAACAATGCACCCAGGTGGGCCATCATCGTATAATAGTAGCTGTATCCGTCGGCCGGAAGTCCGCTTATCAGCGTTATGGCATGCCCCGCCAGGAAAAAAGGCATCAGGCAAAGGGCTGTTCCGGCATAATACCTGTCTATGGTATCCTTACCTATAACCATGCGATAGTCATAATATAGATTAGGATTGTAATAGGTTTCAATCTCGACCTGTTTGAAAAACCCGAAATTCAGATCATGGTAAATAAACACGGCCGGCAGGTAAGCATAATACCCCTTTGCATCTGCTTCCAAGACACTGGTTTTATAATCTTTTTTTATAGAAGTATTCAATACAGCCCACAATACCACTATAAAAATCAGCCAGGGTGCCAGGGTAGTCCACGATAATGAGCTGTATTTTGAATGACTATTCCCGGGTTTATCAATCATGTATTTTCAGTTTAAAGCCTGTGTGATTTGCAAAGATATACTTTACATGCTTTCCGATGATCGATTCCAGGGCTGGTTCTGTCTGAACTATATATTTTCAGTCTATTGCGCCCGGATTTAATTATAAATTGTAGAATTCCCACCTCCTGTTTTCCATTAACCATTAACTTATAACACCTTCTTCCCGCGAGTTATCAACCTTAATCTGATGAAATCCGCACAATGTGTACCTTTGCCGAAAATACTTGCAATGGATCAACGACTGATTGAATTTGAGCGGCTGCTGAAAATTATGGACGAACTCAGGGCCCAATGCCCCTGGGATAAAGAACAGACTTTTGATTCTTTACGGCATCTAACTATAGAAGAAACATATGAACTTTCGGATGCCATCCTCGAAAAAGACCTGGATGAAATCCGGAAAGAACTCGGTGACCTGATGCTGCATATTGTTTTTTATGCAAAGTTAGGTGAAGAGTCAGGCTCGTTCGGCATTGCTGATGTGCTGAAAGGTATCAATGAGAAACTTATCGGCCGCCATCCGCATATATATGGAGATGTAAAAGTGAACAGCGCTGAAGACGTGAAGGACAATTGGGAAAAGATAAAGCTCACCGAAGGCCGCGAATCGGTACTCGAAGGCGTTCCCATGTCGTTGCCTGCCATGGTAAAAGCATACCGCATCCAGGATAAAGTAAGAGGTGTCGGTTTCGATTGGGACAATGTATCGCAGGTTTGGGATAAAGTGGAGGAGGAGATAGCTGAGTTGAAACACGAACTGGCAAATGGCGCCGATATACTACGCACCGAATCGGAGTTTGGTGATGTGCTTTTTGCCTTGGTGAATTATGCCCGTTTTATTGATGTAAATCCCGAAACAGCCCTCGAGCGAACCAACCGCAGGTTTATAAGCCGTTTTAAACATCTCGAAAAAGCTGTAAATGCCGATGGGAAAGACTTGCATAAAATGAACCTGGCCGAAATGGATGTCTATTGGGATAGGGCAAAAGCAGCTGAAGGCAAGTAATGTAAATTATTAATAATTAATGATTTGTCATCCCGATGCATCATTTCACTTATGGGATAGATTACATCTGATTAAAGGATAATAAATCTTAAAATCAGTAAGACAGAGTTTTAATATCAGTTGATTTTATTGCGGCATAAAAAAGCCCCGGAGAAATCCGGGGCTGCAACCAATCATCAAAACAAAACTCTCTTTTTTAGCTTAATTTGTCGATTTTAATAAATTTTTCGGAAGGGGTCATTGATATTCCGCAGCGTTTTGGCGCCTTGGTATCATAAGTGTTTCCACAGGTAGGACAGATATAGAAAACTGTTGCCAATGATTTTACGGTATTATTTTCGAGTGCGGCAAGAGCTTTTTCGTAGAGGGGTTTATGCTTTTGTTCCGTTTTGTAAGCATAGTTTAAACTGATCAGCGAGAGCTGATTTCGTGCTGAGTTGGCATTGGTAATAAATTCGGGATACATGGTGCTGATTTCGTAACTTTCCCCTTTAATTGCGTCTTTCAGATTTTCACTTGTTGTGTTTACCGTAAATTCAGGTTTGATTTCAGGAACCTTCTGTCCGCCGTCCTCGATTACAGCTTTGTGATTGTTGGCATGAATTTTTTCGGAAGTGGATGCTGCTTTGAAAAGGAGAGCAATTTCATGGAAGCCTTCTGCTTCTGCTTTTTTGCTGTATGCAGCATATTTGGCACTTGCTGTGGTTTCGCCCTTAAAGGCAGCCTGCATGTTTTCAATATTCAATGCAGCAAAATCTTTGGTACCGGCTTTTGTAGCTGATTTACCGTCCGATTCCATCTCATTAGCTTCTCCGTTATCTTTCATTGAAGCCGAAATTGCTTCGGTTTTATCAGCAGTCGGGTTTTGCATATCCGCTTTCGTTTGCGAATTTCCACCGCACGATTGAAATAGTATTGTGGAAGCTGTTGCTGCAAGTACTAAAAGGAATGTTGTTTTTTTCATTTTACCAGATTTTTTAAAGGTTTTATATTTGTTTAACGATGCAAAGGTGCACCCGTTTAAATTTATAAATCCTTTAGTGAATCTTAAAAATGGCTTAAGATAAAGATGTAAATCGAAGTGTGAAGATACTTCCTGTACCTGGGTTGCTATCAACGGTGAGTACAATTTGTTGAATTTCGGCTAATTCTTTAACTATCGAAAGTCCAAGACCGTTTCCTTTAACCGCTGAGCTTCTCGATTCATCAACACGATAGAAGCGGTTAAAAATATTGGGAAGGTCATTTTCGGAAATGCCTTGTCCATCATCTTTTACTGAAAGTGTTTTTGTTACCTCATTCCAGGAGAGAAAAATATTGCCATTTACCCTTCCGTATTTAATGGCATTGCTTACCAGATTATCCAGCATTAGTTCCAGGAAAAGTTTGTCAACTGTTACGACAGCTTGATTATCAACATTTACCTCGATACTTATCTGACTTAAGTTTGCTGTTTCAGCCCATCTTTCTTTCAAAGTGTTTATAAGCACTGAGAGATGAATGGGTTCTTTTTTTACATAAATAATACCTGATTCTATCCGGGCAAGTTGCAGCAACTGATCAAGCAATGTATCAAGCCTGTCGACCTGGGAAATCACATATGCAATCTTTTCTTCATAAAGTTTGGGATCACGCTGTTTACGGATTAGTACTTCCAGCGTTCCCCGGATTGCAGATAAAGGTGTCCTTATTTCGTGTGATGCATCGCTGGTAAATTGTTTCTGTTGTTGTAAACTGTTTTCGATACGGGAAAGTAACTCATTAATTGTTTTAGTGAGGTCGAATAATTCGTCCTTATGCTCAGGCAGATCCAATCGCGTACCAAGGTTTGAATGACTTATGCCTGAAGTGGTTTGAATAAGTTGATGAACGGGTTTAATGGCTTTTGATGCTGCCAGTGACGAAGCTATAAACTGCACAAGTAACATCAATGGAAATGAAATCAGTAAAACCCAGATCAAATTATTCAATATAATAAAGGATTCTTGCTGCGAAACAGCAATTGTAAGCTGTCCTATAATTTTTCCTGAATCATTTATCAACGGAAATTGTCCGAGCCTGATTCTTTGCCCGCTAATTTCGCCATTAAAAAAGAAATCCTTTTTGATATCCGGATTGTACGGGAACTTATCCTTAAGCAAATTGGCCGAATGAAATACAATATTGCCTTTGTTGTCAACAATTTGTAAAAAAGTGGGACTTACTTCAACATTTTTATGTTCGGCTTCGTCCCATTCGGGCATTTTGTTTATAATAATAGAATCCTGTTTCCACAGAAGGCTGCTGCTCACTTCCTCTTTCTCCGTTAAAATATCCTCATCTAAATGATTATATGCTGTTTTATTTACTACAAGATAAATAACAACAAAAACCATCGCAGTTGTAATTGCGACGGCAAGAGTATTAAAGAGAGCTATACGGTTTTTAAATTTCAAAGTCATTCGTCAGATTCAATTTTGTAACCGATTCCCCTTATTGTTATAATAATGGAAGTTTTGCCGGGTTCATCAAGCTTCTTGCGTAGTGAATTGATATAAACATCTATGATGGAACTGTCGTAATCAAAATGTAAATCCCAGACTTTTTCGATAATACGGGTCCGCCGGCATACTTTCCCCTTATTACGTAAAAAATATTCAAGCAGCGAAAACTCCTTCTGTGTGAGTTCGATGGATTTACCGTCTTTTGTAACAGTATGTTTGTCAATATTAAGTTCAACAGTTCCGGCTGAAAAAACAAGCATCTCTGCTTCATCTTTTCGCATCAGTACCCGGATTCGCGCCAATAATTCTTCAAATGAAAAAGGCTTGCGGATATAATCGTTTGCGCCGCTTTCAAGACCAAAAACCGCATCATCCACAGTATCTTTTGCTGTCAGAAATATTACCGGAACTGATTTGCTCTCTTTCCTTATGTTACGGCAAATTTCTATGCCATTCATTCCGGGTAACATCCAATCGAGTAGAATTACATCGTATTCGGCAATATTATCAAGTGCCAGTTGAAGCCCCTTTTTGCCATTATCTGCAACGTCAACCGAAAACCCTTCCTCCTCCAATCCATCGCGAACGAAATTGGCAATTGAGGTTTCATCTTCTACGATAAGTATCCGCATTTTTTAAATCCTAATATTTATCAAAGATACAGATTGTATTTATTCCTCATCTGAAGTATTTGAGAAATCAGGAAGACCCAGTTCAACACCGGCACCATGTTTGTAAACCAACTGTCCACCACGGTAGCCTGTCAGGGTAACTGCTCCGGCCAGAGCAACATAAAGTACAACACCTGCCCATTTTGTCCAGCCGCGGTTGTATTTGAAAAAGAAAATCACTGTCCTGAATAATGCAGTTATGATTGCAAGCCAAAGTGTAATAGTAGCCGCCTGCTCATGAAGTTCCATTGGTGCTTTCAAAGGGCCTTCTTCAATGCCTTCGCCGGCATAGCTACCGCTTATATACGCAACTGTTGCACCCATTGCACCAAGTAGCAAAAGATAAAATGCCGCGTTGCTGAAAAACTCTTTTTTTACGAATAGAGCAATAATTTCCGAGAGAAACCCTGCCATGAGAAGGGCAATCGGAAAGTGAATAACCATGGCGTGTAAATGTGTTGCTGAGATCATGTTTCTGATTTTTCAGCAAAGTTGCGACATGTCTTATTAAAGAATGATAATAGGATTCTTAAGATCTGCTTAAGAATTACTCAACGAGGTAGTTAGGCTTGAATTGTATCCCATTTGAAATTAATACACTGATAAAATTCAGTGATTTAAGGATTCCGTTTTGCTGAACTGATCTATTCTTTTTTATTTGCTTTCAAACCATAACACCGGTATAAAAAAAATAAAGCTCTTTAAATCGGGAAACAGTTTTTGTCCAATTACAGGATGATCCAGGGTAACTAAGAAATAGAATAAATGTCGTAAGTTTGGGGCCGAATTCAACACTTTGCCCGCTATGAAAAAAGTATCATTGAGAAGATTTATTTACCTGGCCATAGCGGCAGCCGTTGCAACAATTTCGCTTAAGCTTTTTGCTTATTTTCTAACAGGTTCGGTCGGGTTATTTTCCGACGCTCTGGAATCAGTTGTGAATTTGATTGCAGCCATTGTTGCACTCTTTATGATTACACTGGCCGAAAAACCTGCTGATGAAGAACATGCCTTTGGTCACAATAAAGCTGAATATTTTTCGAGTGCCATCGAAGGGGGATTGATCGTACTTGCTGCATTCAGCATTATCTGGTCTGCCATACCCCGGATCATTCACCCTCAACCTCTCGAAAATGTTGGAATCGGACTATTAGTTTCATTGGGCGCTTCATTAATTAATCTTGCCGTCGGAATGATTCTGATCAAAAACGGCCGGAAACATAATTCTATTACTCTTGAAGCAGATGGCAAACATTTAATGACAGATGTTTATACATCAGCAGGAGTTATAATTGGAATTGGTATAGTAAAACTTACCGGTTGGCTCGTTTTGGATGGTGTGGTTGCAATTGGAGTGGCATTGAATATTGTATGGACCGGGTACCAGCTGATGCGCAGGTCGGCATTGGGATTACTGGATTCCAGCTTACCTGAACCTGAAATCTCAATTATCATTAAATCTCTGGATCAATTTAAAGGACAGGATCTTGAATATCATTCACTTATGACCAGGCAGGCCGGACAGCGCAAATTTATTTCGCTTCATGTACTGATGCCCGGCCAGATGACTATCCAGGAAGGCCATGATTTAGTTGAAAAAATTGAAAAAAATATTCGCGATCTGTTTAATTCCCCTGTTACAGTTTTTACTCATCTCGAACCTGTAGAAGATCCTGTTTCAATGCAAGATATAGGGATTGACCGGAGTGATATATAGATAATATTCCATTATAGTAACAAAAGAAGAAAACAAGACCTAAAACTCAGATTTGTCAGTTCGATTTTCCGTAAATGGTTAAATAGTTACGAATCTTATTATTAAAAGGAGGTGTAACAAAAAAGGTGGAATGTTCCACCTTTTTTGTTACAATGAAAACTGTGCTTAATGGTTTTTCTATCTCCTATCTGACTGGATATTGTTTTTTATACAGATTGATCATTGCTGGTAATACCCTGTACTATCTTCACAAGCAAGGTTTCAACAGATATTTATTACTATTAGGGCATTGCCGGTTCTTGTTTTGCTTCTGCAGGTATTTCACCGGTAAGTGATTTCAGAAATGCGGAAATCTCACCATTTTGTGCAGGAGTCAGATCTTTATTCAATTGGCCTTTAGCCATGATCTGGATAGTTTTATCTAATTCTTTTACACTGCCATCGTGGAGGTAAGGCCAGGTTTCGGCTATATTGCGCAACGACGGAACTTTAAATATGTATTTATCAGCTTCGATCTTGGTTGCCTGCATTTTCCCCAAATCATCAACAGTGCTTCCCGTCAATTCTTTATGCGTTCCAAACAATGGGTATTTCTGGAACATATTTCCACCCAATAACGACCCTGTATGACATGCGGTACAGCCTGTCTCCATAAAGGTTTTACAACCCTTTAGTTCTTGCTCGTTTAGCGCAGCCAGGTCACCTTCGAGAAACTTGTCAAATTTACCGGGAGTCAACAATGTGCGTTCAAAAGCTGCTATTGATTTCCTCATGTTTAAGAATGTAACCGGTTGTTTTTCGCCGGGGAAAGCTGCTTCAAACATTTTCTTATATCCTTCATTGTTTAAAAGTCGTGCCAATACAATTTTTTCATCAGGCATACCCATTTCGGCCGCATTCATAACCGGGCCGCCGGCTTGTTCTTCAACATCTTTCATTCGTCCATCCCAAAACTGTACAAAATGCAATGCTGAGTTAAGGCTGGTTGGCGAATTTCGCGTACCCAATTTACCATTGTCTCCCGGACTGGTCGATTTATTATCAACTCCATAAGTAGCCAGGTTATGGCAGGTGTTACAACTTTCTGTGTTGTGCATCGAAAGCCGGTTGTCGTAATAAAGTGTTTTACCGAGCAACACCTTTTCGGGGGTAACTGCATTGTCAGGATTTGCAGCTTCTTTGGGAAGTGGTTGAAATACAGTTTTAGCTAAAAGCAATACTGAATCAGCCTGGATGCCTGAAGTTTGTGCTTTGTTTTGCTTGTTCTTACATGCATAGCCGAAAACTATCATTGCAAGAATGACGGGAATAAATAATTTTTTCATAATCTGAAATATTTTGAATTACAACAAAGTTATAGATAATTCAAAAAATTATGATAAGGATATGTAGTTTATATAGATTCTTATTAATCGATATAACGATAACAAAATCAGGATATTATTATAAATGATTCATTTAAGAAGGAGAGCTATTATGCAAAAAAAACGAGAATACATTTGTATTCCCGTTTCACAAATCAACCAAATTTCAAATTAACCCAAGTATCTTAAAATCCGTCTTGTTCCATATTATCGCCATTTCCGGTATCTTTCGGAAGTTTTTTGTTATAGTTATTAAGTTTAAACTGCAGCCCGACATATAATACCCGTGATTCGCGGTAGCGTACACTTTCGGTAGAAAAGCCGGTGCCGGAGGTAGTTTCATAAAATTTCCTTGTGTTGAAAATATCCGTTAAACGAAGGCTTAAGGATAATTTATTCTTTAACAGATCCTGCCGGAATGATGCATCGCCATAATACTGTTCTTTATGATATTCCTGTATGTTTCGGGTTGGAGAGTTATAAGTGCCGATCAACTGGAAAGAACCATCTTTCCATGGGAAAAAAGACATATTAAGGCGTGCGCTCCAGGAGAACAAATCGGAGCCTGCAATATTTTCCTCAGGCAAAGCGCTCATTAAATCGCGGTATGCCGATGCATTTGCATTTACTTTTAACCATTTTCTTGGAGTGACCGAACCGATAATTTCCATACCATATTTGGTGCTTGTGTTAATATTCATCGGCATTGTCAGAGTTACACCATTGGCCTGCAGGCGGCTGATATCTTCAACAACATCTTTGGTGCGGTTGTAAAAGATACTTGTAGTCAGTGAACTTGTTTTCCAGTATTTCTGTACACCTAATTCGAGGGAATTAGCAAATTCGGGCTTTAAAGCAGGATTTCCCGTTTCGATATTCAATGAATCAGAATAATCTACATAAGGATTTAATTCCCGTGGAGACGGACGTTGAACCCGCCTGCTGTAACTGAACTGTAATTCACGTTCTTTTCCCAGATCGTATTCAGTGTGAAGTGAAGGGTAAAATTTTGAATATGAACTATTATAGTCAGTATTGGTCTGAAGAACCTTCGACACGGTAAAAACCTGTTCGAAACGCAATCCTCCCTGGTACTTTAATTTCCCGATCGAATTGCCATATATCCCATACACTGCATAAAGCTGGTCAGTATAGTCGTATTGGTTTTTCAGATCTGCCTGGCTTACCCACTTGTTTGTTGAATCATTAAAATTGCTGTATTCGTAACGCATGCTCATATCGCGGATTGCTGCCTTGTATCCGGCTTCAATGCGGGCATTCTCTTTCATAGGGTAGATATAATTACCCTGAACTGTCAATGTCTTGTTATAATTCAGTGCTGTGTTCTGTTGAAGCAAAGGATTACCTATTCGTTCAGAACCCTGCGAAAGATAGTCCTGTTGGTTGATATTGGTTCCAAAGTCCATTGTGTTTGAACTGTAAATAATATCGTTGGTATATTCCCTGCCTTTCTGAGGGAACAGGTGTTTATAGGAAAGTGTATATTCATAGGAGTTTACCTTTCGGTCACTTTGATTCATTCTTTCAAAATACCTTAGCAGGGAGTCGGAACCACTATAATTGCTGTTAAAGGTGTTGCCTTCGGAGTTAAATGCCATATCACGGTAATTCATATTGAACGATAGTGTATTACGTGTGTCAAGATAATAATCAAGGCCTCCGTTCAAACTATACATATTAAAATCCCTTGAGCCGGAAGTCGATTGTTTCAGAATTTCGGTCGCATCACTGTAGGTTGTCGTCCTGGTGCTCTCACTGGAAGTGAGCATATGATACATTCTGGCATTGCCTCCGACAAAAACGTTGAATTTGTCCTTTCGGTAGTTCAGATTGAAGGAGCCGGTATATTTGTCCCCGGTACCAGCATTAACTGATATTATTCCGTTAAAACCCTGAATTGCTTTCTTTTTCAATACTATATTTATGATACCTGTGGTTCCGTCAGGATCATAACGAACGGAAGGATTGGTAATTACTTCTACACTTTCAATCGCGTTGGCGGGTATCTGGTTTAGTATATCGCTGGTTGAAATCCCTGTCTGGCTTGAAGGTTTTCCGTCAATCAGGAGAGTAATGTTAGCATTCCCCCGTAAACTTACATTCCCCTCTGCATCTACTGCAACCGAAGGCACATTCTCCATTATATCAACTCCCGTTCCTCCGCCAATTGCCATGCTTTTATCGACAGTGATAATTTTTTTATCAAGATTATTGCTTATAAGTGATCTCTGTGATGTAATCTCAACTCCCGAAAGTGAGGAGGAACTTGGTTGAATTGAAATATCACCAAGTTTTATGTCAGCATTTTGAGCTGAAATATTGACGTTCGGAATCATTTTAGTTTCATATCCTATAAACTGGACACGTACATAATATTTGCCGGGTTTAATTTTATCAATCAGAAATTTCCCTTTTCCATCAGATAGTGCTCCTGTAACCAAACTGCTATCGGCAGATCGAAACAACACGACACTACCATATTCAACCTGATTATTGGTGGTGGCATCGTGTAATTCTCCTGTAATCACTCCAAAACCGTCTTTAGGACTGTTTCCCCCGTTTCCGGGTTTTGGGCCAGATGATTGAGCGATCGCAATATTTATAGAGAATAGACTTGTAAAAACAAAAAGTAGAATTGTAAGTGTATACGCCTTCATAATAAGATTTAGATCCAAATAAGACAACTGAAAAAGGGATAAGTTTAATCAGGTATAATTTTTTAACAATTTTTTTTTAATTAAAAAAGGAGTGCAAAAGTAAACCTTTTCAGAACCTTGGTTATTTTTTAATGACACTTTAACATTATTTAATATAATTACAAGAAAAGATCGCCAATCTTTGATGTCATATTAATTGATCGCTGACTCTTTTGTTACACGATAAACAGAATGAATAGACTTATACATTTTGAAGAGAATAGTATTAAATAATTAGGTTTCCTTTAAGAGAACTCAGGGAAATAAGACAACCGCTTTCGTGGAAAGTGTCTATTAGTTCGAAATTAAAATGAGATTTGAATCAGCACTCATTATTCTGTAATTTCCAGGATGCAAAATTCCTTTCCATTTTAACAATAAATAAATCTAGTTTTTATGGAAATATTACCAGATTTTGGTTAAATAAAATATCATATATTTAGTTTTAACAATATTACGAAAGTTAATTCCGTTTATAAATACAATATGCACAAGCTGTGGAATCGTGTAATACGTTACCTAATCAATTTCAGACTGTTAGAAAATATGACGATTACCGACCCAATAATTGTTCGTAACAATGAAAGAAGTATAATGGTATTGTTTTGCCTGAATGTAATTGCGTAGGCAGAAATAAATGAAATTTAGATTGTTTCCAAATAGTAATGAAGTGCAATAGGTGAATGCGTTTATTGTAACTTTGATACACAGCCAGAATACTAACTATAATGGTAGCTCGGGAATATTAAGCTTTAAAAATTATGAATAAAACTGCTCACCGGATTTACCTTTCTGTATTGTCATTAATAGTTGTGCTTGCCTTGATTGTAATTATCAATAAGGGATACTCTTACTATAAAGTTAGTATGGAGGAGAGATTTTTTAATCCTGATCATTCGGCCCTCAAACCAAGTGGCATCTGGGGGCATGGGATGGGGATAGTAGGATCACTGTTTATGATATTGGGAGTTTCACTTTATATGGCAAGAAAGAGATATAGGTTTTTATCCCGTATTGGTATTCTGAAGCATTGGCTCGAGTTTCATATCTTCCTCTGTACATTAGGTCCTATCCTGGTGCTTTTTCATACAACATTTAAGTTTGGAGGTATTGTAGCAATCAGTTTCTGGAGCATGGTTGCTGTATTCCTGAGTGGAGTCATAGGGCGGTTTATATATATTCAGATACCACGAACCATAGAAGGGCGCGAACTAAGTTTAAGTGAAGTCAGAGGTCTGAAAGGAGATATCGGTGACACATTAATTAATTCCATTCAGCTGGATGAGGAAAGTCACAAAGTAATTGTTGAATCAATCAAAGTTAAGACTGATTCCGATCAAGGTAATTTCCTTTCACGAGCTATAAAAAAGTATTTGGATGACCGGAAATCACTCAGAGCTGTAAAGATAGTCTTGAAAAAGAATAATCTTGCCAAAAAGCACCGGGCAATGGTTTTGGACCTCGTAAAAAATGAAATTTCGCTCAACCGAAGGATTGAAAGGCTTACACTGATGCAGAATATGTTTAAATACTGGCATGTGGCACATTTGCCTTTTGCCCTGGTAATGCTGGTTATTATGGTTATACATGTTGCAGTTACACTCACTTTTGGTTACAGATGGATCTTTTAGCTATGAATGAAACGCTGATCGAAAATATTGTCATTTATTCCCTGGTAATTCTTTTATGCCTCATTGTTGTTTTCATCTATTTGCGCAAACAAAGGAGGGAATCCAGAAAGGTTGAAGCGAAAATTGTGATTGCAAAACGTGATGGAATGTACGAACCTGTGTCGCTGCATCCGGTTATTGATGAAAATAGCTGTATTCGCACTGGTGCATGTATTGCAGCCTGCCCTGAGAAAGATATTATCGGGATAAAAGATGGGAAAGCTGTAACCATAAATGCATCCAGATGTATAGGGCACGGAGCTTGTTTTCATGCCTGCCCTACTATGGCTATAACGCTGGTTATAGGAACTGAAAAGCGAGGAGTAGAGTTACCTCATATTAACCAGAACTTCGAAACCAATGTAGACGGTATTTATATTGCCGGAGAATTAGGCGGTATGGGACTAATTAAAAATGCCGTAGAACAAGGTAGGCAAGCTATTGAGAATATTGTAAAAACCTTAAGAAAAACTCATAATGCTTCCTATGATCTTGTCATAGTAGGTGCTGGTCCTGCGGGCATTGCCGCCGCACTCACAGCCAGGAAACATAATTTGAACTTCCTGATACTTGAGCAGGATTCATTAGGCGGAACGGTTTTTACTTTCCCACGTCAAAAGATTGTGATGACCTCTGCTATGGATCTTCCACTTTACGGTAAAGTGAAACTATTTGAAACAAGCAAATCGGCACTTCTTGATCTTTGGAATGCTGCACTTCAGAAGAATAATATAACTATTCAGGAGAATACAAAGGTGGAATCAATTACTCCCGAAAACGGTCACTTCAACATTGCAACTCTAAAGGGTGAGATCATCACTGCCAAAACAGTATTATTGGCTATCGGGCGTCGGGGAACACCACGCAAACTCGGTGTGGAAGGTGAAATACAGGAAAAAGTAGCATACCGTCTTCTGGAACCTGAAGATATCAGCGGGAAAAATATTATGGTAATTGGCGGGGGCGACTCAGCCATTGAATCGGCTTTACTGCTGGCTGATCAGAACAATGTTACCCTTTCGTACCGAAACGATGCATTTAACAGGATCAAACCTAAGAACAATGAAAAGATTAAAGATGCCATGATTTCGGGCAGGGTGAAAGTGCTTTTTAATACAAACCCGGTTAGTATCAACAAGGATTCAGTCGTTCTCAGCACTGGCAAAGAAGGCGAAGAACTCTACATTGAAAATGACCTGGTCTACATCTTTGCCGGAGGTGAGCTTCCAACACAATTCCTGCAGAAAGCTGGCATTGAAATTACCAAAAAGTTTGGTGAAGCTGTTTTAAAACATGAAAATTAATTTGAAAAATTAACAACAATGAGAATTAAGGTTGGTCATATCCTGTTTGCTCTGATGCTTTCAGTTGTTTTCGGATTTTCCGCATACTCTCAGATTTCACCAGGTGAATTATCCAATGTACATTCTCATCTGGAAGGATTATCAAATTGCACCAAATGCCACGAATTGGGCGAAAAAGTTTCGAGTGCAAAATGTCTGGCCTGCCATACTGAGTTAAAAACACGCATCGATCAGAATAAAGGGTATCACGTTTCGGCCGAAGTGAAAGGGAAACAATGTGCAACCTGTCATAACGATCATCACGGATTAACTTTTCGAATAGTTCGGTTTGATAAAGATAAATTTAATCACAACCTGTCGGGATACAAATTAACCGGAGCACACAGCAGGAATAAATGTGAAGACTGTCATAAGGCAACATTTATCACGGATAAGAAAATAAGGGCTAAAAAGTTCACTTACCTTGGTTTAAAAACTGAATGTTTAACCTGTCATGCCGACTATCATCAAAAAACATTGTCATCAAATTGTGCCAATTGCCATAACGATGAAAAATTTATACCGGCATCAAAATTCAATCACAACAAGGCGAAATTTAAGCTCACCGGCAAGCATGAGCAGGTGGCATGTGCTGATTGTCATAAAACTTCTGTCCGGAACGGAGCAAAATTTCAGGAGTTTAAGGGAGTTAAATCAAGTAGCTGTAACAATTGCCATAAAGATCCACACGAGAACAAATTCGG
>JBBSBT010000013.1:0-16335 GCA_038250985.1 Bacteroidales bacterium | reverse complement strand
AGTTCGCCCGGGCGATTATTTTTCTCCACCTAAAGTCTTGATATATTCAACTATTTTATCGATTTGCTCATCAGTTAACTGCCCTTTATACGAAACCATAGAGCCTTTAACAAACCCTTTCACCACATCAGCTTCAGGTTCGAGGATGGATTTCTTAATATAAGCCTCATCCACAGTGATTTCACGTTCTTTACCATTGGTTTCAACGGTGACTTTATGTCCGAAAATGCCTTTGTATGAAGGACCGACACCTTTGGTTCCATTAGACGAATGACATGCAATACAGCCTTTTTGCTCAGTAAGCAGTTTCCCTTCGGCACCGGGGATGGCAGCAAGAGTGGAGTCTACTTTAGCAGGTCCCGAAGCATACCATGTGTCAAAAGCCTCCTGGTCAACAACTTTCACCACTGTTCCCATATAGGAGTGATTCAACCCACAATATTCGGCGCAAAAAAGATCGTATGAACCTACCACCAATGATTTAAACCACATATAATTATCTTTACCGGGAACCACATCCGTTTTAATCCGGAATGCAGGTATGTACAAACTGTGAATTACATCGACCGAAACCATGTTCAGCTCAACGGGCTTACTTACAGGGACATAGAGTGTATCAGCCTGTTTCCCGTTAGCGTATTCAAAGCTCCATTTCCACATCCTGGCAGTTACTTGTATTTTCATGGCGTCAGCGGGAACCTTTCGTTGCGGGATATAGGAACTCCATCCCAGCCAGAACATATACAAAACAATAATTATCGGGATTACGGTCCAGATGATTTCTAAAGTATTGCTTCCTTCAATTTCAGAGGCGACCGGGTTTTTCTTTTTGTTATATTTTACAAGGAAAACAATAATTACCGTAGTAATTCCGATAAGGAAAAAGAGTGAGATCCCTACGATAATAGCCATCGCTGTATCTACCCCTTGTGAAAAATTTGAGTATCCTGAGTACATAATATTTATCGGTATAAGTAATCGAAGAATGTAATAATGATCACCACTGCGTAAATGGCAAGTACAAGAGTAACCATGAAGCGGTATATTTTTTCGTCGAACTTCAGGTGCATGAAGTACAGTAATACAATAGCTCCTTTAACAGAAGCAATTAACATGGCCGCCGCCGTATTGAAGGGGCCAAGATGAACACTTGTGATGGTAACTGTAAGCACTGTGAGCAACAGGAGCGACAGCAGAACAACTATATGCGAAGTGTACGATGAGATGTGGTTTTTATGTTCGCTCATAGGGCTTAATGTATTAGGTAGAACAAAGGGAACAGGAAAATCCAGATTAAATCGACAAGATGCCAGTAAAGTCCGCCGTTTTCGAGAAGGGAATAGCGATTCTGGTTCACTGATCCATTTTTGACTTTTACAAAAATTACACCCAGCAGAGCCATGCCTGCAATAATGTGCAAGGCATGAAGACCTGTCATAAAGAAATACAGTCCGAAAAACAACATGTCGCCTTTACTCAGGCTAAGCAAAAATTCACTTCCGGGATAAATATCGTGGTGAATCTTGGCTCCCCATTCGAAGTATTTATTCACAAGGAAGACTAATGCAAGTACAAGTGTAATGGCAATAAAGATCAGGGTCAGTTTTTTCTTGCCCAGCTGCAATGAAGTTATCGCCATGGCTACAGTCATACTGCTTATCAGGAGTATTACCGTATTGATAAATCCGATAGTTACGCTGAGTTCCTCGTGGGCAAGATGAAATTCGACCGGGTGTTTATACCTGTACACTGAATAAACAATGAACAATCCTCCGAAAAGTAAAATTTCGGTAAAGATAAACAGCCACATTCCAAGTTTTGATGCTGCAGGATCGAAATGATCCGTGTGAGCTATGTTACTTTGTTCCATCAACTGTTTATTTTGTAATTAAATGATAAGGCTCATGGTCAATCACAGGAATCTCTTCAAAATTTTCGAGTGAGGGAGGCGATTGTATAGTCCATTCAAGTGTACGGCCACCCCATGGATCATCCATTTCTTCAGGAGTACCTTTTTTGGCGCGCAGTAGGTTCACAATAACAATGATAAGTGCTGAAACCATGATCCATGAACCAATGGTTGATAAAAGATTGAGGTTGGCAAATTGTGGAAGGTAATCATAGTAGCGACGTGGCATCCCCATATAGCCAAGGAAAAACATAGGCATATATAGTATATTAAAACCTATAAACAACAGGAGAAGAGCTCGGTTAGCGATTTTCTTGTTGTACATTTTACCAAACATTTTCGGATACCAGTAATGCAAGGCGCCAAAAAATGCCATTCCCGAACCTCCGAATACAATATAATGGAAATGCGCGACTACAAACATGGTATCAGTCAGATGCACATCGGTTGAAATACTTCCCAGAATCAGGCCTGTGAGCCCGCCGATCATAAAGATGAAAATAAAAGCCATGGCCCACCAAAAAGGAGGCTCGAATACGATGGACCCTTTGTACATGGTTGCTGTCCAGTTAAATACTTTTATCGCACTGGGTATGGCTACAAGGAATGTTAAAAAGGAGAATACGAAGCGCGCTGTTTCACTCATTCCGGAGGTGAACATATGGTGCCCCCATACCAGGTATCCAACAAAAGCAATGGCAAGACTCGACATGGCAATGGCTTTATACCCAAATACAGTCCTGTGCGAAAATGTGACAATGATTTCAGTAATTGCTCCCATGGCAGGCAGTATCATAATGTAAACAGCCGGATGTGAATATATCCAGAACAAATGCTGGTACAAAATCGGGTCCCCGCCCTGCGCCGGGTCAAAAAATCCGATATGAAGCACCCGGTCAGCAACAACCATAAGGAATGTGATGCCTACTACCGGGGTAGCTAAAAGCTGAATCCATGCAGTTCCATATAACGACCAGATAAACAACGGCATCCGGAAAAATCCCATTCCGGGAGCCCGCATACGATGAATAGTGACAATGAAGTTCAAGCCGGTAAGAATAGACGAAAAGCCAAGAACAAATGCTCCGAAAACGGTTAATACTACATTGGTATTAGTCTTCAGACTGTATGGTGCATAAAAGGTCCATCCTGTATCAGGAGGACCATCACCGGTAAAAATTCCAAAAAGTACAATTATTGCTCCGAAAATAAACAGGTACCATGAGAACAGGTTTAATCTCGGGAAAGCAACATCTTTGGCTCCTATCATCAATGGGATCAGGAAATTCCCAAACGAAGCAGCTAACCCGGGAATGATAAAAAGGAATATCATGGTTAACCCGTGAACCGTAAACAAGGCGTTATAAGTCTGCGGACCCATAATTTGCCTTCCGGGTGCAATGAGTTCAAGTTTCATGAAAATACCCATTACTACCCCTGCCAGGAAGAAAAAGAGCTGTGAATATAAGTAAAGCAAGGCTATCCGCTTGTGATCGGTTGAGAATATCCAGGCACGGATCCCGGTATACTTACCTTGGTATTCAAGGTAGCTGGGCATCCGATGTGTTGTGAAATTTCCGCTCATGTATGGTTGTGTGATTATTGGTTAACTGATTTGTTTTTATTTCTGCGTCCGCGTATAAGCAGGTATAAGAGTAAGATAACTGCAAAAAAGATAGTCAAAGTGGCTGTTATCCTTGTAACATCCAGCGAATAGCTTTCTGTTTTCCGATCGTAAGCATAACAATATTTAAGCACTTTTATAATGGTAGGAGCTGATTTTCCCTGAGAAGTTTCAATAAGTGCCAGTTTAAATTCAAAAGGAGCGAAGCTGATACCTTTCAGATATCGGGTTATTTTACCGTCAGGACTAATCATGATCAGCGCACCTTCATGTATCCACTCATTGTTAACCTTTTTATATCCAAATCCCAGCGCTTTGGTTGCTTTTGCTAAATTAATGCTGTCGCCGGTCATAAATATCCATCCGTTTGGATCCTGCCCTTTAAGTTTTTTAAGGTAGGTATTCCTTTTCTTAACTGCCAGGTCGGTAGTTTCACGACTATCGAAACTAATGGTAATGGCCTGGTAATCCTTGCCGAGTACCATACCAGTTTGTTGCATAACTTCTGCCAGTCCGTTCATTAGCGGACTGCATATCCCGGGACAACGGTAATATACAAAACAAAGAACAGTTGGTTTATTGATTATTTGCTTCAGGTTTACCAGATTCCCGTTCTGGTCGGTTAAAAGAATATCTGAAGGAATGAATTCATCCAGGTGTTCGGTTATTCCAACCTCCAGGTCCTTTGCTTTTTCTGCTGATGCATGATTGGAGTAAAAAAGCAAAACTGCCAGCAGCAGCGGCAATGCAAACCATGCTGAGTTTTTTTTCATTTTCATTTTATTTTTTAATGTGATTCAATTCTGTTATTTCAATTTCAAACGCTAAAAAATGGCCTGAAAGCAAATGAGAATTGTTGTTTTTGTATAAAATTAACTCTTTATTAACAAAAAAAAGCATGCTATTGTTTACCGGAAATTGAACTCACATTTGTTTTAATGTATCTGTTTCAACTTTACTTCGCTCCTTTATACAATTATAAACTGTCAGTAAAGGCTCTCTCTGTCCTGGTTTCTCTCAGTTGTAATCCATCAATGTATGTGATGGTGAATACTCTCTTCGAGGTATGGATGGTTTTTCGGAATCAAAGGAGCTTTTGCAAGAGCCTTGCTGATAGCGAAAAGGAACAATCCGGCAAATCCTGCAAAAACTCCGATTTCGATAATTCCGAACTTAGGAGTTATGGTAAAATCAGGCATTACCTGTTCGAACAGATCTGTATACAAGCCAACGAGCAACAGGATACAGATGAAATATACAAAGTTGATTTTTTTATCAAGTTTTTGAGGTAACAGGCCAATGAACGGTATAAACCAATTGATGGCGAAATTGGCATAGAAGAAAGCAATCCAACCGTTATTCCATCGTTTGACGAAATAAACAGTTTCTTCCGGAATATTCCCGTACCATATCAGTGTGAACTGGGTAAAGTATAAATAGCCCCAGATAATGCTCAATCCGAACATATACCTTGAGAAATCAAGCAGGTGGTATTCGTTCATATCTTTATAATAGCCTTTTTTGTGCAGTACTATCGCAATTAGTGCAATAAGTGAAGTGCCATGATAGAATGCCCCGGCAAAACTTTTAAAGGCAAAAATGGTGCTGAACCAATGTGAATCAATTGACATTATCCAGTCGAATGAAGCCATAGAGAATGTAATTGCCAGTACAAAAATAAATATTTTTGACCAATATTCCATTTTTTCGAACATCGCCGTACCACCCAGAACATCCTCTTTCAGCGAAAGTTTCCTAAGATATCGTGTTAATAGAATCCATGCTGCAAAAAAGACTACAATCCGTATCATGAAAAACGGAACATTCTGATAGGGCGCTTTATGCATCAGTAATTCGTCGTGTGCTACCAGGTCAGGGTTAGCCCAATGATACAGGTCGTGAAGGCCGAAAAACAACACCAGCATGAGTACAGCTGCATAGGGGATATAGGCCATTATAGCTTCGGGGATACGTCTGAACATGGCCGACCATCCTGATTGTGTGATATACTGAATGCTGAAAAAGAATGCTGCTCCTAACGTTAACGAAATGAAATAGAAGTTATTCATCAGCAGGTTGGCCCAGGTCCTTTGGGTATCCGTCATAAAACCATAAATCAGCCCTACAACTCCAAGTCCCATCAGAACGTAGGTTATATAATTAAATTTCTTTGAAAAAATAACGTTGGTATCCATACACGGAAGCTTATTTAGATTTCTTTTGAAGGGTATTCTTAACATAAAGAGCAATCATCCAGCGGTCGTCGGGCCTGATCTGCGGGCCATGGGCTCCCATCACATTCCATCCCATAGTGATTACATGAAAAACTTCGCCTATAGGTGCGGCCAGCATGCGTTCCGAAACCAGTGAT
Organism: Bacteroidales bacterium; assembly: GCA_038250985.1. GTDB lineage: Bacteria > Bacteroidota > Bacteroidia > Bacteroidales > UBA4417 > UBA4417. The sequence goes on along the minus strand of JBBSBT010000013.1, from coordinate 10,431 downwards.
GCCGGCGGAACCGTGTATATGCCGCTCGTATAAAGATGTCCGTCGCCCTTGCCTTCAATGCCATGACAGTTTTGACAATAAATGGTAAACATTTCTTTTCCCCTGGCAAGATTAGCCTCGCTGGCTTCGAATTTACAACTGAGTTCCTTCCCGGCTTGTGCGCGTCCCTCGGCAGTAGCCGGATACTGGTAGGGTATCATTTCGCGGGGGATAGAACCCGGAACCGGCAGCTGCATGGTTATCCCGTTACTCATGGCGCTGTCGGGCGAATTGGTCTCGTATGCCAGCGAACGTGCCATATCCGGAAAATACTCATATCCTTTCTGTATACGCGTGCGGTCGCAGGAAGCAAACATCAAAGCCGACAAAGCAAGTGCAACTGTTAACCTGAAAGGGGTTTTACTGTTATAACCCATATGATTATGTTTTTTACGTAACATTTTAATATTCCTTTTCATATACTTCCGATGCACCATTTGCTTTAAGTGTGGTGGAAATTGCTTCAAATCCGCCTCCTGCAGTGTTTTTATCAAAAAGGATGATAAATTTATCATCAGTGGCGCGTTCATCAGGAAGGAAATATTTTTTACCAGGATAAATCTTAGCTCTAAGCGAAAATGTGAACAACGTCAGGATAGTTACTGTGAGGATGGTAAGAATCAGCGTTATAATTATAAACGAAGGAAAGGCATTGGTTGGTTTTCCACCGTAATTTATCGGCCAGCTTATCACCGAAGTATAGTAAAGAAAAGAAGGCACTGCAACCACGGCTGCAAATCCATAAAAAAACGAAGCTGTAGTAAACCTTGATTTTCTTTTTAATGCGTCAATGGCTTCCATAACCGGGTAAGGCGTAAAAATCTCTTCGATTGTGAAGTTTTTACTTTTAGCCCCTTCAATACCCGCCAGCAGGTCATGCTTGCTGTCGAAAACACCTACTATATGTGTCGTATTCATAATTGATCCGGTATTTTAATGTTTTTCCATAATTTCGGTTGGTTTCAATACACTCTTTACTTCGCTTATAGCGATCATAGGCAGGAAGCGGAAGAAAGTCAGAACCCCGGAGGCGAAAATACCTATAGTGCCTACGAATATTCCAATTTCGATCCAGGAAGCCGAATAGGTGGTCCAGTTGGAAGGAAGGTAATCATTTGCAAGAGAGGTAATCACAATATTAAACCTTTCGTACCACATTCCCACGTTGATGATAAGGGAAATTATAAACAAGGCTGTAATGTTGCTGCGTATTTTTTTCGACCACATGATTTGCGGAATAATAGCATTACAGGTAACCATCGCCCAGAACATAAAAGTATATTTCCCTGTAATCCTGTTGTGGAAGAATGTAAACATTTCGTAAGGGTTGCCGCTGTACCATGCCATGAAAACTTCAGTAGCATATGCTGTACCCATGATTAACGAAATGAAAATCAATATTTTGGCAATTGCGTTCAAATGGGAGTCGGTAACATATTCTTCGAGGTGATAATATTTACGGATTATGATCATCAGGGTCATAACCATGGCAAAACCCGAAAAGATAGCTCCAACTACAAAATAAGGAGGGAAGATGGTTGTATGCCATCCGGGAACCACCGAACTGGCGAAGTCAGTTGCAACAATAGAGTGAACGGAAACAACAAGAACCGCGGCAATTCCTCCTAATACATAACTCAGGCCTTCGTAACGCAGCCATTCTTTGGTCGAACCGGTCCAGCCAAAAGCCATGAAACCGTATATGGTTTTTTTAATTTTGCTTTTGGCACGGTCACGTATAGATGCAAAATCCGGAACCATTCCGAAATACCAGAAAGATGCTGAGATTAAAAGGTATGCGCTGATGGCAATAAAGTCCCAGAATAGCGGCGAGTTAAAGTTAACCCAAAGCGGCCCGCGGGTGTTGGGATAAGGAAAGATAAAGAAGGCAAGCCAAACACGCCCCATATGAATAGCCGGAAAAATAGCAGCACAACCAACGGCAAATACGGTCATGGCTTCAGCTGCCCGGTTAATGGATGTACGCCATTTCTGACGCAAAATCAGGAGGAATATCGAAAAGGCTGTACCGGCATGCCCGATACCTATCCACCAAACGAAATTGATGATACCCCATCCCCAGGCTACGGAATTGTTTACGCCCCAGGTTCCTATGCCATAACGGACCGTATAGGCCATCGACAAAAGTCCGACTACAGCCATCAATGTACTCACTGCCATTGCCATTTTCCACCAATTGGGTGTTTTGTTATCCATTGGTGCAATGATGTCGCTGGTGATCTGTCGGTAATCCTTGTTGCCCAGAACCAGCGGACCTCGTACTTCAGCTTTATACATATTTTATAAGGTATTGCAGATTAATATTATTCTTGCTTTTTTTAGGATGAGATTTGGATACGGTTTGTTACGCCTTTTGGTTTTCTTCATCCCTGTTACGCACTTTCGTAAGATAACCGACCGATGGAAGAGTGTGAAGCTCTTCCAGCAGGTTATAATTACGCTGATCTTTAAATAAATCGACGAGTTTGCTTTGCTGGTTGTTTGTATCGCCGAATATAATGGCCCCTGCGGGACAAACCTGCATACAGGCTGTCTGGATTTCGTTAGCTGCAAGCGGACGGTTTTCAAGCTTGGCCTGCAGTTTCTTCTCCTGTATACGTTGAACGCAGAAAGAGCATTTTTCGACCACACCGCGTTCGCGTACTGTAACATCAGGATTGAGTACCATACGGCCCAGATCACTGTTCATATTGTAATCGAAAGCATCATTGGTTGCATAGCGGAACCAGTTGAAACGACGAACTTTGAACGGACAGTTGTTTATACAGTATTTTGTTCCGATACAGCGGTTGTAAGCCATCTGGTTTAGCCCTTCGTGGCTGTGGTTGGTTGCCGAAACAGGGCAAACATTCTCACACGGAGCATTGTCGCATTGCTGGCACATCACCGGCTGGAAATATACCGAAGGATTTTCTGTTTCATCCGAATAATAACGATCCATACGAATCCAATGCATGATGCGGGTCATGGCAACCTGTTCCTTGCCCACAACCGGAACATTATTCTCAGCCTGGCATCCGATTACACAGGCGCTGCAGCCGGTGCATGCATTCAGGTCGATTGACATTCCCCAATGATGTCCTTCGTAAACAACTTCTTTATAAAGAGTTAGGTTGTGTTTTTCGGCTTCTTCGTGCATTTCGTTGCCCGAACCCGGTTTTTCCCGCCATTCGGTAAGGGTGGTTTCGCGAACAATGTTGCGTCCTTCCATCGAATGATGTGTTTGGGTAGAAGCGAGATTATATTTTTTTCCTGTTTTAGCAACGGTACCTGCAGCCATGAAGGATTGCCTGTTGTTGCCTTCCGTTTTCATAAACGAAAATACATTTACGCCTATGCCTTCGGCTACTTTTCCTGCTTTGGTTCTGCCGTATCCGTATGCAATGGATATGGTGCCTTCGGCCTGGCCAGGTTGAACAAAAGCAACCAGTTCGAGCCCATCGGCAAGCTTTAGCACATCACCGGTCACCACACCTATTTTTTCGGCCATTTTCGGTGATATAGCTGCAAAATTATCCCAACACACTTTCGAAATAGGATCGGGCATCTCCATCATCCATGGATTGTTGGTGTGAAGGCCGTTGCCCAGGGCTATAGTTTCATAAAATGAGAGCTCGGTATCAGCTGATTTTACTGCCGAGGCTTTGGCTGCAGCATCAGCAACCGCTTGTGCCGAAAAAGAGGGCTGTTCGGATTTGGCAGCCAGTTCGAATACACCCTTTTGTAAGGTATTGTTCCAGAAATCGGAAGCCAAAACAAGTTCTGATTGTTTTCCTTTAAAATTCTGCTGCCAGTTTTGTTTCAGGTAGGCACTGAAAAGTGTCGCATTCCCAGTCCATTTCAGCAAGCTTTCCTGTGCCTGCCGCGTATCAAAAATATTACGCATCACAGGCTGTTGAAGGCTGAAAATGCCTTTTTTAGGTTCAGCATCGTTCCAGGATTCAAGAAAATGATGATCAGGTGCAACCACGTTGCAAATGGCTGCAGTTTCGTCCATAGCATTTGCAAAACTGATTGACAGCGCAACTTTTTTAAGCCCTTCGCCAAGCGATTTCGGATCGCTGTAATTATAAACCGGGTTCACATTATAAAAAATAACAGCTCCGACTTTGCCCTCGTTCATATCCTTAACAAGGCTGGTCATATCTTCATCAATTCCTTTGCGGATGTTGAGTGAAGCCGAAAAATCAATGGTGCTGCCATAATTCTGCAGCATTTTGTTGATCGCATTTACAATGATTTGAAGAGATGAATTATTTATTCCGCATACTACGATTGATTTTCCTTTGGCTCCAAGCAGTTTTTGTGCGAGTTTGCTCACATCAACAGCAGAAGCCGGAGCTGAGTAAGTTGTACCACCTGTTGATTTTGCAATTTCGTTGTATAAACTTAAAATTACAGAAGCCTGCTGGCTGGGTTTTATCGGGAACCGGTAATCGGAATTGGCCCCGGTAAGCGACATACCCGTTTCGAAAACAGTAAGCTGCGAGATGTTACGCTTTTCCTTGTTCAGCCTACGGCTGGCGGCGAAACGGCGGGTGAATTCAACCGGCATCAGCCATGTGCCCAGGAAATCAGCATCAAAACTTACAATTACATCGGCCTTATCAAAATAATAATTCGGAATGGTCTGTAATCCGAAAGTGAGATTGTTGGCCTGCAGCAGAGCTGATGCGGAAACGGCATCGTAAGTGATATGCCTGGAGGTTGGATATTTTTTCTTAAACTCATCAATTACCGATAGGGTAGAGGGACTTATAAGCGTTGATGTTACCAGGGTGATTTCTTTGCCTGTAATGGCAGAAGCTGCTAGCTTTGATGATACTTCGGTATCGATCATATTCCAGGTAGTCGCTTTCCCTCCGATCAAAGGAGATTTAAAACGTGAGCCATCATCGTACAGACTCAGGACAGACCCTTGTACCCGGGCACTTGTGGCGCCATTACTGATAGACGAAAGCTCATTTCCTTCAATCTTTATCGGCCTGCCATCGCGAACCTTTACAAGTATACTGTTATAATCCTGGCCGTCAAAATAGGTGGAAGCATAGTGATTAGCTGCACCAGGTGTAATTTCTTCCGGTTTATTCAGGTAAGGGATGGCGGTTTGAACCGGGTTTTTACAACTGGTTGCAATAGCTGCCGTGGCAAAACTGAATCCGCAGAATTTCAGGAAGTTTCGCCGTGAGGAAGGCTTGCCGTCAATTTCTTCATCAATCAGGTCCAGCAAGGATCGAGATGCATCAATATCCTTTTTGCCGGGATGGATTTCGGGCAGATTTGCCTGCTCTTCAGGGCTTTTCCAATATTTTTTTTCCATTTATATAGTAGGGTATAAAAGGTTCTTTTTTTGATTGATGGGATTGATGAGATTGAAGAGATTGACGGGATTGATGCGAGTGATGCGAGTGAGACGGGATTGAACGGGTTAGTAATGGCATTTGGCACAGTCGATTCCGCCCAGACGTTCCGCCGTTATTTTTTTACCGGCTTTGGCTTCGTCGTGGATCGCTTTAAAGTTTTCGTAATATTTGTTCGTGTTTGCCTGTATCCCTGTGCTGCGGTGACAATTTACACACCAGCCCATCGAAAGATCGGAAACCTGTTTTACCAGGTCCATGGTTTCAACCGGGCCATGACAGGTCTGGCATTCAACTTTACCTGCACCCACATGCTGGGCATGACTAAAGAATACATGATCAGGCAGATTGTGAACACGTATCCAGGCAATCGGTATCCCGGATTCTTCGGCCCTGTATATTTTCTTAATCTCAAATTTCCCGGAACGCGAACCGGCTATCACGACTTTATGGCAGTTCATACAGAGGTTTGCCGAAGGAATTCCGGCAGATTTACTGTAGCTTGCTGTGGAATGGCAGTATTGGCATTCAATCTTATTTTGACCGGCATGAACCTTATGCGAGAATTTTATGGGCTGATCAGGCATATAATCCTTTGTGCGTCCCAGTTTAATTGCTTCCTGAACAACCAGGGTGCCGTGCACCCCTAGTCCTGTAAGAATAACCAATACATGAATAATACGGTATTTTACTTTTCTAAACCAGATGAGGTCAGCAAGTGCTAGTGCCATGAGTAATCCAAAGAAAAGGAAAAGCAACAACCTGGCAGGGAAAGTACCTTCCCATACAATTCCTTTTTTACCTACGCCCGAAAGGAAAGCTGAAATATCATAAATCTCTTTATCCGACAATTGCAGGCCTTTGTGGCTTTGCGACATTTTTTCCGAGGTAGGCTCGTTAAGCACCTGGTAAAGGTTTGTGCCATTGGGTTCCTGCCAGGCTTTGGCCAGATCAGCTGCAGAAGGATTGAAGTTAAGTGAATCGGTTGCTATTACAGCATGACAGGATACACAGTTGAGGGTTGTTCCTTTCTCGAAAGGCAGAACACCGTAAAAGAGTCTTTCACCACGTAACATATCATCACGGCTGAATCCTTCTTTTTTGGTTATATCAACCGTAACTTTCCTTACTTCGGCAGGTTTGTAAGTTTCGATATAGGTGATCAACTGATTGAGATCATCGTCCGACAAGGATTTATGATCCGGCATGGGTATCTTGCCGTTTTCGTTAAAAAGCTTTACGGCAACTTTATCGCCGGCTTTAACCATATCCTGTGATGCGGCGATAAACTTCTTTAGCCAGGCTTTGTCGTGTCGTTGGGTAACGTCCTTCAAACCTGGACCAACCAGTTTTTCATCTGTGAGTTTATGACAAACAGCGCAGTTTTTCTCGTAAATCTCCTTGCCCTTGTCTTGTGCCAGAGAAACTGAACTGAAGAGTATACCGGCCAATAGCAGAATCAATGGCGCTGTCAGTTTGAGTGTTATCAGTTTCCGTTTGTTGAATGCTTGTAGGTGCATACTTTTTTACTGATTAATATGGTATATAAAAAGACCCTTTGATGGCAATAGCAGCCGCGCAAAATATGGTCGTTTATGATTTATAAAAGTAAGATGGTAGTAAGGAGAGTATGTTTTTTATCATGCTTTGGGTAATACTTGAAATTCAATTCACTGCACAGCGAATTTAGCTAATTAGCGAACTCGCAACAATACTAAAATTTAAGTTTTTTTAACATTTGTGCAGTTTGGAACCAGTCTAAATAATTAATTGCATTTAAAACCATGATTAAATCACAGAAATTGAAATGAATACGAATAGTTTATGAGTCCAAAATGCAAAATATTATTATCGGATTTAAGTATATAAATACTTCAATAAATTGATTGTATAACACTAAAAATTATATGTATGTCAAATAATATGTTATGTTAAATTAATGATATTTTCCTGAATGTTACTGTATTTCCAATGGAATGATAGTAATATCGTGTTGGTGCCCGGAAATATAAAAGGGAAGACGCATCAAGCCTTCCCTTCGAAATAAACTATCTAAAACAATGGCAATGGAATTAATTTAAATTGAATCCTGCCACAAAATACAGTTGACTCTTTAATAAGTAACTGTAAAGTACATGCTAGACTACCAGCTTCCTCCGGCGCCGCCACCGCCAAATCCGCCGCCACCAAAACCGCCGAATCCGCCACCGCCTCCTCCTCCGAAACTGCCGCCGCCGCTACTGCCGCCCCCACCCATCATCAACCATGGGAACAAGAGCATCCCGCCCGCTCCTGAGCGATTTATGGTACGATGATTATTATTGTTTCTGGAAATAAGGATAATTATAACGATAATGATCAGAATAATAAATCCTATAGATGAGCCTTTCTTCGATTTCCCATAGCTATCAGCTGTGAATTCACCTTTCACCAGTGACATGATCACATCAGTGGCTGCGTTAATCCCTCCGTAATAATCGTTTTGTTCAAAATGAGGGATCATTTCATTATTTACAATATCATAAGCCGTAGCATCGGGGACGAACTGCTCAACTCCATAGCCTGTGGCAATAAATGCTTCTCCTTTCTCGGATGCACTTTTGGGTTTGATCAGTACTACAAAACCGTTATTAAACTTGCTTCCGCCCACGCCCCATTTCTGTCCGAGCTGCTGCGCATAATCCGACTTATCATACCCATCGAGTGAGGGTATTATAACCACAGCTATCTGAACACCGGTTGAATCGTTAAAAGCAAGTAGTTTTGATTCAAGACTTTGTAACTCATCGGGGCTTAGAATTTTTGCAAAGTCATTGACCAAACGCGGGGGATTGGGTGCGTCAGGAATACTTCCTTGCCCAAAGCTTATACCGGTCTGCAAAAGTATAATCGCAATAAGGAGAAACGTTTTTATATAAGTACCGGATTTCATAGATGGAGTTTTAAAACAGATTCATTGGATATACCAGGCCAGAATTATTAATTGAATGAAATATCATCCGATAATTCATTTACATCATCTGACTTGTGCGGAAAATATTTCTTCAGTTTCATTCCTGTTTCAGTTATTGCCTCAACCAGGCCTTCCGTAAAAAGATTCTCGCGAAATTGATTCAACATTTTGGATTTGATGTTTATCCAGAAGTTATCTGTTACTACTTCATGAATACCTTGATCGCCGATTATCGCGAATTTACGGTTTTTAACTGCCAGGTAAATAAGAACACCATTGCGGTTTTCGGTTTTCTCCATTCCGAGTTTCTTGAAAATAACCAACGCCCGGTCCATTGCCTCATCCTTGCAGGTATTTTCGATATGTACACGTATTTCGCCGGAGGTATCCAGTTCAGCATACATTATAGCCTGACGAAGCTCGTCCTGTTGCTCTTTTGTGAAAAAATTCCTTGCGCTTGACATATCAATATTTGATTTATTTGATTCAGAGTTTAGATAGAATTTTTTACAGATGCCAGCAGGAAAAACACCGAAGTAATTTTTAATTCCCGATTGGTAATGTTTCCTGCTTTTTCATGCAATTTCTTTTTCTGTTTTAATATGTGAAGTCCGGATTCACCCTGAAATAGAATGAGTGAATGATCCAAACCTGTTTTATTTCACAAAAAAACAAAATGCCGCTGGTATAAAATTCTATAAATACCAGCTATCAGAAAGGACTTATTATAGAGTGTCTTTCAGAAATGTTTAGAACTCAACTTTTGGAGTTGTGTCAGCACCCGCCTGGGCTTCGAAATAAGGTTTCTTTGAGAATCCGAACATCCCTGCCAGAATGTTCGTAGGGAAACTTCTTAGCGATGAGTTAAAGATTTGCACCGATTCATTAAAATTACGTCTTTCAACATTGATCCTGTTTTCAGTGCCTTCGAGCTGAGCCTGAAGCTGCAGGAAATTCTGGTTGGCTTTCAGATCAGGATATTTCTCAACAGTTACCAGCAACCGGCTTAATGAAGCTCCAAGTTCATCCTGTGCTTTCTGGAACTGTGCCAGGGTGTTGGCATCCAGTTTTGTGGCATCCAGGTTAATGGTGGGCTTAGTAGCTGCAGCACGCTGCTCAATTACTTTTATAAGCGTTTCCTGTTCGAAATTGGCATAGCCTTTTACGGTACTCACCAGGTTGGGAATAAGGTCAGCCCTGCGCTGGTATGCACCCTGTACATCGGCCCATTTTTTATTCACATTTTCCTCTGAACTTACAAGCCCGTTATAGGTGCCTTTAATTGATGAGAACATAATTATAACCAGTAAAATTATACCGCCTATAATAATCCATGATTTTTTCATATTTGAGTCTGTTGGTTATGGTTTTTATTTTGGATTAATTCAAAAGTACTGCTTTTTCGTTTTAAAATTTCAATTGGTATGAAAAGGCAGGAAGTCCGAAGACCGGAGTCGGAAGTACTATTTCCATATTTATAACTCCGACTAACAACTTCCGTCTTCCGTCTTCTGTCTCCCGGCTTTTTACTGAATAATATCTACACTCCGCTTTATGAAACCGGTAAGTGCTTCACCTTTCAACAGATTTTGTGAAAGCAAAGCAATATCGATCAGTTGTTTGATCATTTTTACTTTCACTTCCTGTTCGCCGGTTTCGAGCAACTGGTTCATCAGCTTATGGTTCGAGTTGAGCACCAGGTTGTAGCTTTCGGGCATATTTCCCATAAATGAATACTGACCGCCGCCCATAGCCGACATATCTTTCATACGACGCATGAATTCATTCTGGGTTACAGTTACAGGCAGATCATTTTCGCCCAGGTTCTCGATCGAAATATGATAAATGGCTTTATTCACCTGCTGTTCAAATAATTCTGTCAGCTGCTTGGTCTGCTCTTCACTGAGTTTCGAAGGCAGATCATCTGTTTTTTTGATCAGTTTGTCTGCAACTTCGGCATCAACGCGAACAAAATGGCTTTTCTCAAATTTCTGCTCCAGCGTATTTATAAAATGGTTGTCAACCGGACCGTCGAGAATAAGAATATCATATCCGCGT
>JBBSBT010000012.1:0-16425 GCA_038250985.1 Bacteroidales bacterium | reverse complement strand
GCCAGTGATAGATCACGCTGCGTGCTGTGAGGTTTGGTAGGGACTACTTCGATTTTTCCCGGACGCCCTTCGGAATGATAGGTGAGGGCATTTTTCTGAATAAGTGTTTTCATGTGTTCTTGTTTATTTTAACGGGTCACACGGAATACGCCATGCTTAAAAATAATTTCTTGTTTAATCAGAGCTTTATCAATCATGGCTATTTCATGATAATCTTATTTTTCTCAAAATAAAAAAATACTTCTTATAGTGCAAAGTAACAAACAAAGTATGGTTCCAACACCGGATTCGGATCAAAAATATTTTAACCTGCTCTATTTGAAACGTGTCTAAATTAAACCTGACAGTAAATTAAGTATCAGTTTACAAAGGATAAACTGCATCATGAAAATGGCGCATTTACAACTAAAAAGTACTGTTTTGTTATTCCTTTTAAATAGCTATTTTTGCAGATCATGTGTGGAAACATTTCCTGAATGAGTGCAATGCATAGTTCTGAAAACTTTGGATCAATGCATCTGCCGGTCCGAAACAAGTTTTTCAATAATACTGACTCATATGTTTCACATTTTTAATTTAATTATCCTGATATGTATTCTTTTATCGAAGGTAAAATAGCAGACCTGAATCCTACAACCGCTGTACTGGCCTGCCAGGGGATCGGGTATTCCATCAGCATTTCACTCAACACATATTCACAGATTCATGGCAAAGAGTCGTGCCGGCTGCATACGCACCTGATAGTGCGTGAGGATGCGCTCATACTTTATGGCTTTGCGGATACAGGCGAAAGGCATGTATTTCAGCAGCTAATATCTGTTTCAGGGGTCGGGCCCAATACGGCCAGGCTTATTTTATCATCGCTTACACCTGTCGAAGTGGCCGATGCCATTGCCGGTGAAAATGTAAAATTGCTGCAATCCATCAAAGGTATCGGAGGCAAATCAGCCTTGCGCATCATCATCGATCTGAAAGATAAAATCAGGAAGGACCTACCGGCCGGTGAAAATTTAATTTCTACGCACAATACCGGCAAGCATGAAGCGTTATCTGCATTAGTAATGCTCGGTTTTAACAGGCCGGTTGCGGAGAAGGCCCTGGATCAGGTAATTAAAGCCAGCGAAGGAGTCCTCCCGGTTGATCAATTGATTAAAAATGCGTTGAAAATACTTTAAAAAATAAAGGATTCAACAGCATTATTATTGATATTACAGAAACTAAAACTCATCAGCTAACCATACCTTGTTGGCAGTAAAAGATAAAGAATCCATCGGTTTGAAGAGATATATCAAATACCTATCCAGGCTTTCTTTTTTTACGCTACTTATATCTCTTGTATGGGGTGTCAGTTCATCTCTTGGTTTCTCACCCAACCAGTTGCAACAAGGCCATTTCATTGCTCTTCCCGACACCACGCAACCTGATTCCACGCTGCTTTTTCCTATTCCTGAAAGCCAGAATCCCTATGATGTAAAGCCATCCGGCGATTTATACCTGAAGGATCCATCCAACCTGAAACAGGAAGTCATTTACGATCCTTTGTTTAATGAATATACTATTACCAATAAAATAGGCAGCATCGATTACCGGAACCCGGCCTCATTTACTTTTGACGAATACCGCAAATGGGATACCCGACGTGCCCTTGATAGTTACTGGCGTGAGCGTGCCAACAGCAGTTCGACAGCAACGCGTCTTGGTATCATTCCCCAGATCCGGGTTGGCGGCGAGCTTTTCGACCGGGTGTTCGGAGGAAATACAATCGACATCAGGCCACAGGGAAGTGCTGAGCTGATTTTCGGGGTGATCTCAAACCGCCGTAACGATCCCTTTATCAGCCAGAGACTGCAACGCACCACGAATTTTGATTTCAACATGAAGATCCAGATGAGTGTGCAGGCCAAAATCGGTGATAAAATCGAATTCAATACCAACTATAATACAGAGGCCACATTCGATTTTGAAAATAAACTGAAGCTGAAATACGAAGGCAAAGAAGATGAAATCATCAAGCTTGTCGAAGCCGGCAACGTGAGTATGCCGATAAACAGCACACTTATTACCGGGAGCCAGAGCCTGTTCGGACTAAAAACCCAGTTGCAGTTTGGCAAAGCTACCATTACGGGCGTTTTTTCGCAGCAACAAAGCCAGGTCGAAAATATAACGGTACAAGGTGGTGCGCAAACTCAGAAATTCGCGACACGTGCCCTCGATTATGAAGAAAACAGACACTTCTTTATCGGGCAGTATTTCCGCGGGGAATATGAAGGCGCTTTGGCAACATTACCCGTTATAACATCAAATATTAATATTACAAAAATTGAAGTCTGGATAACCAATATCGGCGCCGCCATTACCGAAAACCGGAACCTGGTGGCATTTCAGGATATAGGTGAAAGCAGCCCTTACAATCCATCTATCCATTCAACTGCTCAACGGCCTTTCCCGGATAACGATGCCAATGATTTGTTATCAAAACTTGATACCACCCAGGTAAGAAACATCAATCTTGCATCCGATTATCTCATCACACAGAAAGGTTATGCTCCGGGTATTGATTTCGAAAAAGTGGAAAGCGCCCGCAAACTTTCCAGTTCTGAATACATGTATAACAGCCGGCTTGGTTTTATTTCGCTTAACACTACTATCAATCCCGACCAGACACTCGCCGTAGCCTATCAATACACCATAATTGGTGATCCTTCCAACAAGACATACCAGGTCGGCGAATTCTCCGAACTGAGCATTCCAACATCAAGTTGTTTATTTGTTAAACTGCTCAAGAGCACAGCGACAAATACCCGCATCCCGTTATGGAACCTGATGATGAAAAACGTTTATAACCTGGGTGCTTACAATATTAACAAAGAGGACTTTTTACTCAATATCCTGTACTCGGGTAACAGCAATTCGGTTCCTACCGGTTATTTTTCAGATGACAGGCTTGCCGCACTGAAAGGTGTTCCCCTTATCCAGGTGTTCGGATTCGATAATCTTGATCCGCAACTTAACCCGGCAAAGGATGGGGTATTCGACTTTATTGACAATGCCGCCCGCGACGGTGGTACTATTCAAACATCGAACGGCAGGATATTCTTCCCGGTTCTTGAACCTTTCGGCAGCTATCTTCGTAACAAAATAAATAATAATACGCTGGCTGATAAATATTGCTTTGATTCGCTTTATACCATGACCAAAACCGGCGCCCAGCAATATCCCGACAAGAACAAATACAGCATTGAAGGGCAGTATAAATCGGAATCGGGCTCAGAAATATCACTCAATGCCCTTAATGTACCACAGGGTTCCGTAAAGGTTACAGCCGGCGGTGTACTACTGGTCGAAAACGTGGATTACACCGTGGATTACACCCTGGGACGAGTGAAAATAATCAATGAAGGGGTACTCAATTCAGGAACTCCCATCAATATTCAGCTCGAAAACAATTCCATGTTCAATGTTTTCAGCCAGACTTTACTGGGAGCTCATGTTGATTATAAAGTGAATAACAATCTGTTACTCGGGGGAACCATACTCAACCTTTATGAAAGACCGATCACACAGAAAACCAATTATGGCAGCGAGCCTATTTCAAATACCATCTGGGGAACCAGCCTGAACTACCAGAAGGACGCGGCCTTCATTACCAAATTGGTGGATAAACTTCCGTTTTTCAGCACCAAAGCCCCATCCAAATTAAGAGTTGACGCTGAATTTGCACAATTTATCCCCGGTCATTCACGGGCTGTTGGCAAGTCAGGAACTTCATACATCGATGATTTCGAAGGCGCAAAATCAACTATCTCACTTATCAATATTGCGTCCTGGTCAATCGCCAGCACGCCTCAGGGCCAAACCACCCGCGACATGTTTCCTGAAGCAGCCCCGGGCACCCATCTGGCTTATGGATACAACCGAGCCCAAATGGCATGGTACACCATAGACCCTTCCGTGTTTTATGATAAATCGAATACGCGCAAGCCTAAGAATATCAGCAATGAAGAACTTTCGAAAAATTCGACCCGAGTAGTTTACGAAAATGAGCTGTTCCCGAATAAGGAAAACCAGTACAACCAGCCATTAAATATCAACATGTTCAATGTATCTTACTTTCCTGAAGAACGCGGACCATACAACTACGATGTCGGAGATAAGCCACAGTTTGCCAGCGGAATAAAAGATGAATCAGGCTTGCTCAAGGATCCGGGCACAAGATGGGCCGGCATTATGCGTAAAATGGAAACTTCTGATTTTGATGCTTCCAATGTTGAATATATCACTTTCTGGCTGATGGATCCTTTCACGGAATCGTCTACAGCCATCGGACGGAAAGGGGGGAAATTAATTTTCAACCTCGGCGATATTTCAGAAGATATTTTACGCGACGGACGTAAGTCATTCGAAAACGGACTGCCAACTTCTGCCCTGGTAACAGATGTAGATACTACTGATTGGGGCCGGGTGCCTACCAAACAGGCGCTTACGCAATCGTTCGACAGCAGGCCCGAATCACGCCCGTTTCAGGATGTAGGCTACGATGGATTGCCAACCAGTGATGAAAGATCATTTTTCGGCGATAAGTTTCTTCAAATAATAGCTAATAAATACGGTGCTGGCTCTGTTGCTTATACCCAGGCAAATGATGACCCGTCAAGTGATAATTTCCATTCATTCGTGGGAGGCGATTACGACAGTGATCCCAAATACAGCAGTGTGACCGAAAGATACAAATTGTATAACAGCCCCGACGGGAACTCCCCTGTGAACGAAGCCAATACTACCAATTCCATCGGACAACGCAATCCCAATGTCGAAGATTTAAACAACGACAATACCCTGAGTGACCAGGAACGCTATTTTCAGTATGTGGTTAACCTCCGTCCCGAAGACATGAAGGTAGGCGAGAATTACATTACGGATGTGTATGATTCGTACCAGAACAGTCCTGTTACACTTCCTAACGGACAGAAAGGCGGTGTGAAATGGTACCAGTTTAAAATCCCTGTTCAGAAGCCGGATAAGGTTATCGGCGGAATACAGGATTTTAAATCGATACGGTTTATCCGTATGATATTAAAAGACTGGGACACCGCTGTAGTCTGCAGGTTTGCATCCCTTGAACTTGAAAGGGGCGAATGGAGGAGATACAACAGCAGCCTGCTTACACCCGGTGAATATATCCCCGATCCTAACCAGGACGGTACTTCTTTTGATATGTCGACAGTGAGCATAGAGGAAAACGGAAGCAGGACTCCCATACCTTACATAGTTCCTCCGGGAATTGATCGTGAAATAAATGTTGCCACTACCAATTATCAGCGGCTGAACGAGCAATCGATGGTTCTGAAAGTATGCAACCTGCTCGACGGTGATGCCAGGGGAGCCTACAAGACTACCGACTTCGATTTCCGGGATTACAAAAATCTGAAAATGTATATCCATGGCGAACAGGCTTTTAAGGATATGGCACTCAAGGATGGTGACCTGACAGTTTATATCAGGCTTGGATCCGATTTTACTACAAATTATTACGAATACGAAATTCCACTTAAATTAACACCCTGGGGTACTAACGATCCGAATGCAATATGGCCGGCGGAAAACAGCATGGATATTGAACTGGATAAGCTGATCAATGCGAAAACCACCCGCAACCAACTGATGAGCAGCGCGGGTTCGAATATGAGTATGCAAATTCCCTTCAGTATACCTGATGGCAATACCGGGAAAACAATAACGGTCGTAGGGTCGCCGAGCATGAGTGATGTCAGAGCCATGATGATTGGTGTCCGTAATCCCAAGCGGAATCCTAAAGTTTTAAATATAGACGACGGGCAGGCAAAATGTGCCGAGATCTGGGTTAATGAATTGCGGCTTACCAATTTTAATGAGAAATCCGGCTGGGCCGCTAATGCAAGAGTGGCTACCAATCTTGCCGACCTGGGTAACCTTATGGTATCAGGCGCCTATAGCTCAGCGGGATTCGGAAGCATCGAAAAGAAAATAAATGAGCGGCAAAAAGAGGCAATCAGCCAGTTTGATGTTGCCACCAACCTTGAATTAGGTAAATTCCTGCCCGAAAAATCAGGCATACGCATACCGATGCATTACGATTATTCGCAAACCATCAGTAACCCCCAGTACAATCCGCTCGATCCGGATGTGTTATATTCCCAGCAGATTGAGGGCATGAATAAAAGCGAAGTGGATTCGCTAAAAAGACTTACAACGGATGTTACAAAGAGACAAAACCTTAACTTTATGAATGTGCGTAAAGACAGGGTTGGCGCCACTCAGAAGCCACAGTTATGGGATATCGAAAACTTTGATTTATCATACGCATACTCTGAAATTACTCATCATAGCAACGATATTGAATCGGAAAAGAAAAAAACATACCGTGGCGGGCTTGGATATAATTTTACCGTAAATCCTAAAAATATCAAACCATTTCAAAAAGCAATACAATCGAAATCGCTGGCTGTAATTCGCGATTTTAATTTCTTTTATCTTCCCAAGCTGCTTTCGTTCCGTACGGATATGTACCGCGATTACCAGAGCAGGTTGATGCGTAATAAAAGTGCCGCCGATATAATTATAGAACCCAATTATACCAAGCAATGGGATTGGAACCGTATATATGACATAAAATACGACTTTTCGCAATCCCTCAAATTTGACTATAGTGCCAATGTAAATGCCTATATCGTTGAGCCGGCGGGAGGATATGAGAAACAAAACAGCAACTACCAGAATTATCGGGATACGGTTTGGAATTCGATTAAAAGCTTTGGGTCCACCAACCGGTTCAACCAGATGGCAAATATTAACTATTCCGTTCCGTTTAACAAAATCCGCACACTTAACTGGGTTACCCTCAATACCCGTTACGGAGTGAAATTCCGCTGGGAGGCTTCGCCCAGGTCGCTGCAGACACGATTCGGCAACAGCATCGAAAACTCCCGCGACATACAGGTAAACGGCGGATTCCGGTTTACGACCCTTTACGATAAGTTGCCCTTTCTTAAAAAAGCAAGGCTCGAATTGCAGGCTCAGGGCAGGGCCCAGCCCGGACAAATGCCTGGCCGGCCTATAGCAAAACCCAATGGCAAAGAAACAGATGCCGGGCTTGCCGGCAGAAAGGCAAAGAATGGTGCTGCCGACAGCCTGGATGTTCCTAAAAAAGACTACCTGAAGATCGTTAAAAACTATTCACTGGGAATATTAATGTCAGTGAAGGATGCTAACTTCACATACACCAAATCGAATGGCATTCTCTTGCCTGGCTTTATGCCCGAACCAGGACCTTTAGGCAACAGCTGGAGTTCGAATGCTCCCGGGCTGGGCTTTATTTTCGGAAGCCAGGATGATATCAAATATAAAGCTGCTTCATCAGGCTGGTTGTCGAAGGATACCTTACTAAATAATCCATATATTACCAGAGCCAATGAAAATCTTACCATCCGCTCAACCGTGGAGCCGGTGCGGAATTTTAAAATTGATATAACTGCCGACCGGGCCTATTCAACCACCTACCAGGCCTATTTCAAAGCAACAAGTAACGGAACATTCCAAAATCCTACCTCTCCCCAGGAACGCGGTACCTTCAGCATGTCATTTATTACATGGGCTTCCGCTTTCAAAAAAGATAACAGCAATAATGAAAGCCCGGTTTTCGACCAGATGCTGGCCTACCGGAAAACCATTGCTGAAAGGCTGGCTGGTGATAATTCCAATTATAACGGAGAAGTCGACTCACTGGGATATCCTGTTGGTTATGGCCCAACCCAGCCACAAGTTCTCATGGCCTCATTCCTGGCAGCCTACAGCGGTAAGGACCCGAAGAAAATCAAATTTAATCCCTTCCCCGTTATCCCCTACCCGAACTGGCGAATTACATACAATGCCACCCAGGGAATTGAATTTCTTCGCAAATATTTCCAGTCGTTCAATGTTACGCATGCTTACCGTTCCTCGTATTCAGTAGGTGGATTTCTCACGGATATGAATTACGTGGAAAAAGATGGATTTTCCGCAGCGCTCGATAATGCGGAAAATTTCATCCCTAAAAACAGGATGGATGTCATTTCACTTACCGAGCAGTTCGGGCCTTTAATCGGGTTTGATGTGACCATGAAAAACAGCATGCTGGCTCGTGTTGAATATAAGAAAACACGGAATCTTGCTTTAAGCTTTGCGAATAACCAGCTTACCGAGATGCGAAGCAACGAGCTGGTAATAGGAACAGGATACAGGTTCAAGAGCGTTCCTTTTAAAGTCAAGTCATTGGCTACGGGGAAAACCGTCAAGATAAAAAGCGACCTGAACGTAAAACTTGATTTTTCGATCCGCGATAATAAAACTGTCCTTAGGAGGATTGAAGAAAACAACAACCAGGTCTCGACAGGAACCTTGCAGACGTCTATCAATTTTTCGGCTGATTACATGGTAAGTCAAAAACTGAATGTGAGATTGTTTTATGATCAAACTATAAGCAAACCGCATGTTTCGCAGCAAATACCTACTTCCAATATTAATGCCGGTCTTTCACTCAGGTTCACGTTAGCGCAATAAAAATTACCGGAAGGCATTCCGTTGACCTGCTTTTCAGCTTTATTTATCCGGAATCATTCTAATTTAAAAACTATTGATTGCAGGTTGCCAACAATGTGTAATTTTGACCCTAAAAAAAACCAATAACAATGAATATTCCTGAAAATCTTTTTTACACCAATGATCACGAATGGATCAAGGTTGAAGGCAATACCGGCACAGTTGGTATTACCGATTTTGCACAGCACCAGTTAGGCGATATCGTTTTTGTAGATGTCGCTTCAGTGGGCGAAAACCTGGCCGAGGGCGATACTTTCGGAACCATCGAAGCAGTAAAAACTGTTTCGGATCTTTTTCTGCCGGTTGATGCGGAAGTGATTGAGTTTAACGATGCGCTGAACGACGAGCCCGAACTTGTGAACAAAGACCCGTATAGTGCAGGCTGGATTGTTAAAATTACAATTACCGATACTTCAAAATTATCGGATCTGCTTACCGCTGTTCAATACAAAGCTTTGGTTGAAGCATAAGTATAGTTAGAATACTGACTCTCTTATGTTTATATGAATACCAACTCCGGAAAAAGTGAGTCTGGTCTGTTACATGTGAGCCGTGTATTTCGGTATGCCATCAGGCTGCATAAAAAGATAGCATACACTTCCGGAGGTTAATTTTACACAAAATATGGAAGACCCATCCCAACGCGGATGGGTTTTTTATTAACAGTTATTAACATTTAAATATCTGATTATAATAATGCTTGTAGATTTACCATTATCTCCAAAACATTTTACTTACTAATCCCTCTACAACTTATGAAAAAACCAGTTGCCATCCTGATTGTGTTGTTTATTTCAACCTCTGTCAAAGCTCAGGATCTGCAGGTCCATTACGATTTTGGTAAAGACCGTAAATTAGTGACCTCTACGGTTGAAATGTTTAAGCCGGATAAATGGGGAAGCACCTTCTTCTTTATCGATATGAATTATGATGCCGCAAACGGTAAGAGTGTCAGCCTCGCTTATTGGGAGATCGCCCGTGGTTTTTCGCTCGGCAAAAGCCCTTTTGCTGCACATATTGAGTACAACGGCGGTTTTGGGCAGTTTAATTCAACGCCTTTCAATGGTGCATACCCTATAAACGATGCTTGGCTTGCCGGTTTGGATTATAATATTAACAATACTGATTTTACACGCGGGATTACTTTCCAGGTCCTGTATAAATATATAAAAGATAAACAGGATGCCTCTTTTCAGCTTACAACTGTATGGTATATGCATATGTTGAACAAAAAACTGACTTTTGATGGATTCGCCGATTTCTGGCGCGAGGACAATACCTTTAACAACAGCGATGAAACGGTTACTAAAACCAAATACATATTCCTGACCGAACCCCAGATCTGGTATAATGTTACCGAAAACCTTTCTCTGGGTTCAGAAATAGAGATCAGTTCAAACTTTTCGGGGAACAAAGGATTTATGGTAAATCCAACCCTGGCAGGAAAATGGAATTTCAAATAATCTAAATGCTGTAATAGGATGATAGAAAAAATAAATAATTATTTTAGTCTAAAGGCAAATAAAACTAATATCCGTACTGAAATTATTGCCGGCATTACCACTTTTGTGGCAGCCATGTACATTATTGTCGTCAACCCGGCCATTCTAAGCCAAACAGGCCTTTCTTTCAGCGCTGTTCTGACTGCAACCGTTGTACTAAGTGCTTTTTGTACCATTATGATGGGTTTGTATGCTAATAACCCGATTTTGGTGGCTCCCGGAATGGGATTGAATGCTTTCTTCACTTTCACGGTTGTCATAGGCATGAAAGTACCTGTCGAAACCGCACTTGGTGCCGTATTCTGGGCAGGGGTGTTCTTTTTGCTACTTTCGATATTTAACATACGGACTCTTATCGTTAAGTCTATTCCAAAACAGATCCGTTACGCAGTTTCGGCTGGTATCGGCCTGTTTATCACGCTTATAGGATTCGCCAACGCCAAATTTATTGTTGGCAAAGGTGTTCCGTTATTGGGGATGACTCATATGGATTTAATTGCAGCTACTTTTATAATTGGATTGATAGTAACATCCGTGCTTGTATCCAAAAACATAAAGGGGTCGCTGATTATAGGAATAATATTCACAACGATTATCAGTATCCCAATCGGGCGTTATTACGGCGATGCATCGTCCATCAATTTTGGTACTTCAACCCTGGTATCATGGAAAGGTATCATGTCAGCGCCGGATTTTAGCCTGCTGGGGAAACTCGACCTGGTTGGATCCCTCAAATGGTCAATCGTCCCGGTGATCTTTGCTATTTTGTTTACAGATATGTTCGACAGTCTTTCCACTTTTGTTGGTGTTGCTGAAGCAGCTAATCTTGTCGATAAAGACGGCGAGCCCCGTAACATCAAGCAATCGCTTATTGTTGATGCCATAGCAACCGGTTTTGCAGGCGTGCTCGGCACATCATCAGGTACCGCCTACATTGAGTCAGCGGCAGGCGTTCAGCAAGGAGGACGGACAGGATTGACGGCAGTAGTTGCTGGCCTTTTGTTTATCCCTTTTATGTTTTTCTCGCCCCTGCTTTCAATTGTTCCGGCCATAGCAACCGCACCGGCACTTATTCTGGTTGGTGTATTTATGCTGAAACCGGTTTTAAAGATTAACTGGTCAACGATGGATGATGCCATACCCGCTTTCCTGGCCATGGTTCTGATTCCATTTACCTACTCCATCACCCAAGGTATTATATGGGGTTTCATCAGCTGGACCGTGGTAAAGTTATTTATGGGAAAATACAAGGAAATCTCCGCTACTCTAATTATTATCGATATCCTTGCGATATTGCTGTTAATATATGAATAAAAAAACCGTTTAACCTCCTCCGAGAAATGTCCGGTTAGTTGATTAACCGGACATTTTCTTTTATCATTTATTACCCTGTTTTACTATTTGAATATGAACTGTTTCTACGATTTTATATTTAAATAAAACAAAAGTAAGTCTTGGATTAAAATTCCTAATGCTAATGGTTTCCCACGACTCTATGAATCACAAAGATAAATTAATGACTATTTAAGATACCCTTGCAATTACTTTGTATATTCGTGACTTTATGGCCGATATTAAACATCTGATAAATTCAACTTTAAACCTGAAATATAAACTTTAAAATATGAATGTATTTAATCCAGAAGTCTTTCAGGGACGATTATCCAAAAAACATTATTTTGAAGGCTGGTACTTTAAACATGTTTCGAAAGACCTTGAACAAGTTTATTCTTTTATTCCCGGCATTTCGCTGAACCCGGAAAAGCCTCATGCTTTTATACAGGTTATTAACGGAATAACGGGAAATACCCAATACATCGAGTACCCGCTATCCTCTTTTAGTTTTAGCCGAAAAAACTTTAGAGTTCAGGTGGGGGAATCGATTTTCACGGATAAGACTATCATCTTAAATATTGACTCGCCCCTGATAAAGGTCAGAGGCCGACTGGATTATTCGGGAAACATAAAATATCCTTCATCCCTTTTATCGCCCGGAATTATGGGCTGGTATTCGTTTGTGCCGTTTATGGAATGCAAACACGGGGTAGTATCGGTATCGCACCGCATTGACGGAAGCATACAGGTTAATGACGATCAGCTCGATTTTTCGGGTGGCAAAGGTTATATTGAAAAGGATTGGGGGAAATCATTTCCTGAATCCTGGATCTGGTTTCAAAGCAATAACTTCACTAATTCAGATGCCTGTATCATGATGAGCATTGCCAAGATCCCCTGGCTGGGAAATTTCTTCACCGGTTTCCTGGGTTTTCTGTATTTTGACGGACGCTTTTATCCGTTCAGTACTTATAACAAATCGGAGATAGCAGCGCTGAGCCTGGTCGATGAAAAACTGACCATAATCTTTAAAAACCAAAGATATCACCTTGAAATCACAGCCACGCTAAAAAATTCAGGGATTTTGCTGGCTCCGAAATCAGGCGCAATGAGCCGCAGGATAAAGGAAAGCGTGGATTCAGAACTAGAGGTTGAATTATCGGACATGGGTGGGCATGAAATATTCCACGATAAAGCTTCCCGTGCCGGGCTCGAAGTTATTGAAGGGATTTTTGATATTGTGAAGATAAAACCGAAGAAAAATGTTAGTTAGCCTGTGCTTGCCGAAGGTTCGCATGATTGGAAATTTGAAAGCACATTGTCAGGTTACTTCTCCGAAACTCCATGAGGAGGGAATATCAACTTTTATTTCTACATCCGAAGTCCTTTTGGGAGAGATTAAAATCTCGCCACACTATCAGTTAATCAGTTCGAATAACCCTTTATCTGCATTATAGCTGTATATTTCACCCGTTTCGATAATATAATGCCATCCGTTTATGGCCAGCAGTCCTTTTACGTATTTCTCAGCAATAAAAGGATAGCTCAGCAGGTGGCGGATCTGCTCAACCACATTCATCTGCTCGGCAAGCCATTCCCGTGATGCAAAGTTGCCATCGGGCAACATCTTCATAACTTTTTCTTTTACCGGCAGCGCCAGCTCCAGCCATTTACGGGTATGCGGCAATTTCTGAAAATATTCAGCTGGTTTAAACAAAGCAGCGCAGCCTCCGCAATTGGAATGCCCGCATACTACAATATTCTCGACTTCCAGCGACTCTACAGCAAATTCTATAGCCGAAACGGCGGCCAGGTATTCACCCGACGCCTGGTACGGAGGTACGATGTTGGCAATATTGCGGATAATAAATAATTCGCCGGGGCCGGTTGCCGTGATCATCGACGGTACCACCCGCGAATCGGAACATCCGATAAATAAGGTATGCGGCTTTTGCACTTTCTCCAGTTCGGAAAACAGTTGTTCATGTTTTTCAAAATCATTCTGCCTGAATGCAACGGCTCCTTCAATAAGTTTTTTCATAAAAAGTTTGAATAGCGTGATCTTTAAAATTACCAGTTAATTAAACACTCAAAGTATGATTTTGTATTTATTTCCAAAAAAAAATATGCGATGAATCTTTTTCGCCTTGTAAATATAATTCATAAAATCGCAGGCGATGCGTTTTTTATACCAGGCCCCTGCTTTCTCACAACCGGAGGATACTTGCAGCAGAATGATTAAGTATTTCAAGGAATGGATTCTGTCGTAAAAGTTCGCCTTGTTGCTATCAATTTTAAATTATTTATTTTGAACACATACATTATTTTAAGGGGGTATTGTTTATATTTTATATGTTTTAAAATGTTTTAATAGCATTATTATGGGGGTATAAATATTTTATATGTGTTTTATTGCATTTTTATGTAATTTTGCATCAAAATATATTTTTAATAGTCAAAGTACCCATTATGAAATTTAAATGGAAAAAATTACTGTCGTTGCTTGGTTTATTTGTCATCGGCACATCAGATATATTTGCTTCCAATGCTACTCCGATTGATTCGGGAGCCACAGCGTGGATGCTTACCTCAACAGCCCTCGTTTTATTAATGATACCGGGCCTTGCTTTGTTCTATGGCGGTTTGGTGCGTACCAAAAATGTACTGGGAACCATGATGCATAGCTTTGTGGCCATGGGTATTATAAGTATTTTATGGGTAGCAATTGGATACAGCATGAGTTTTGGCAGTAACGTTCTCGGCGGATGGTTTGGGTGGAATCCTGATTTTTTCTTTCTGAAAGGAATTGATACCAGCATTATGAAAGAAGGTATTCCGGAATATGTCTTTTCTATGTTCCAGGGTAAATTTGCCATCATTACCCCTGCGTTGATAGCCGGAGCCATTGCTGAACGGGTTTCATTTAAAGCATACTTCTTTTTTATTGCCATCTGGAGTGTCCTGGTTTACAACCCCCTTTGTCACTGGGTATGGGCCAGTGACGGGTTCCTGTATAATATAGGTGCAAAAGGAGCCATTGATTTTGCAGGCGGCACTGTTGTACATATTTCAGCTGGCGTCAGCGGTCTGATTGCAGCCCTATTTTTAGGTGCACGCCGGGGTTATCCCTATCAGGTAATCCACCCAAATAACATGGTGATTGTAATGCTGGGAGCCGGTCTCTTATGGGTTGGATGGTTTGGATTTAATGCCGGAAGCAGCATTTCGAGCGGTTTGAGTACTGCACAGGCATTGGTAGCGACACAGGTGGCCGCAGCCGCCGGTGCGCTTACCTGGGCTGTGATCGAATGGGTACACCAGGGGAAAGCCACAGCACTTGGTTTTGCCAGCGGAATACTTGCCGGGCTGGTAGCTGTTACACCGGCCGCAGGCGTTGTTCAGCCGTATGGCGCTATAATCCTTGGTGCCCTCGCCTCCATTATCTGTTATCTGGCGATACAGTTAAAAAATAAATTAGGATATGATGACAGCCTGGATGCTTTCGGGATTCATGGAGTCGGAGGTATAGTAGGCGCATTGTTACTTGTGTTTTTTATTCGTCCATCATGGATGCAGGAGGCTGCCGTAGCAGCTGGCGGAAGCTGGACAGTATGGGATCAACTTGGTGTACAGGCAATTGCAGTAAGTATTGCCATAGCTTACGCAGCTGTAATGACATTTGTAATCATTTACCTTCTAAATAAAGTTGTACCTTTCAAATCGACAGAAGAGGAAGAAATGGCCGGTCTTGACAGGTCGTATCACGGCGAAAGAGGATACGGGATGTTAAATGCGAATTAAGTCTTAATGTGCTTAGTGCTCTGTGCTTAGTGCATAGCTTCAAGGACTACGAATCAAATTCCAAGAATCAAGATCAAAGTGTATCAATATCCAGGAAAGAACAAATCACCACGCACTATGCACCTTGCACTAAGCACTAAGCACCATGCACTATGCACCAGGCACTAAGCACCATGCGCCACTTTAAAAAATAATATTTCAAAAATAACACAGTCATCAAACCCCGTAATACCCACACCATGAAACTAATAACTGCAATAATAAGAGAAAGACAGCTAGATAAAGTACGCGAAGCCCTTATTGAAGCGGATATAAAACGAATCACCGTAAGTCGTGTTTCGGGTCACGGACAGCAGCGTGTTGAAGAAATGTACCGGGGACAGATAATTGTACCGGACCTTATTCCAAAAGTCAAGATTGAGATAGCTGTTAATGAAGCATTTGTTGACATTACTGTAGACACCATTTTGAACGCCGCCCGGACCGATGGCCCTGACGGGGCAGTGGGTGATGGCAAAATCTTTATAATTCCGCTCGAACAGTGCATCAGGATACGAACCGGCGAACGGGGTGGAAGTGCGATTTAGAAGCATTGGTTTTATACTGTTCAGATCAGGTCCGGGGATTAAGTTTTCCGGACTATTTTTTATCACTATTTATGAAATTTATCTTCTTTCCAGTTTTTAGGATTGTTTTCAATATAATTCTGAATACGTTCAAAGGATTCTGCATTACGTATAATATGATCGAAGAAACGTGATTGCCATGTAAAATCCTTGTTGATCAAATGCGCATATTTGGAAACAGCCGATTTAAAGGATCCCAAAACAGAGGAAATGGTGCCTGATCCCTGGTTTTGAAAACGTAATTGTCCAAATGTTTTATTGCCCGGTGTGGGGTCGGTCGGAATGGCGGCGGCGTTATTAATTTTATCAATAATCAATATCCCATGAAAATGATTTGGCATAACCTGGAAATTACCCAATTCAATAAACGGGAAATGGATCGGAATTTCTAACCAAAATTGTTCGGCCAATTTGCCTGTTTCATTCAGATGCATTTCGTCATCGATAATTTCCCCGAAATAATGCATGCGGTTTTTTGTACATATTGTAATAAAATATGCGCCGTTTGAACCGTAATCCCAATTTTGTAAACGGGCAGAAGCTATCCG
>JBBSBT010000011.1:0-16660 GCA_038250985.1 Bacteroidales bacterium | reverse complement strand
TACCGGCGGCAAAGTGTATATGTCGACACGGTAAGTTATAAGCGGGTCAATTACCAGCGTATCCGGTAATCCACGGTTATTCATGGTGTGGATAAAGTTATACTTGATTTTCCCGGTGTTCAGATCAGTAAAAGTCATTGCAGCATCGGTTTCGGTAGGCCGGCCTGATTCATCCAGCAGGTTGATCTGCATAGTAGTTGAATTGAGTGCCTGTGAAATTACTACGTTCAGAGCTTTTTTAAGATCATTTTCATTTGTGGCATCAAAGTAGGTTCCGACACAGTTGAAGGCCAGGTTAAAATCCTTTCCTATTCCAATGATAAAGGGTTTCAGTATGATCCCGTTTTTTTGCAGCATTTTTGATACTGCGCAGGGATCGCCGCTGCATTCTTCGAGACCATCGGTGATGAGTATTACTATATTCCGGCAGTTGGCACAGGGTGGAAAATCCTTAGCCGATTGCTCTAACGAAAAAGCCAACGGTGTTGTACCCCTTGGTGTGATAGTCCTGAGCCTGCTCTTTATCTTCCCGGTATTACCTGGCGCAAAAGGGACTTCGAGTTTCGTGTCGCTGCATACTTGCGGCGGGTACTGAAACTGGTGTCCGTAAACCCTGAGTGCAAATTCGGTGTTCTTCAGGTAGGCAATGCTATCAAGCATTTCCGATATGATATGCTTGGCAATATTAAATTTGGTATCACTCTGCCATCGGCCAAGCATGCTTTGCGAAGCATCAAAAATGAAAAGTATGCGCGTGGTTGGGGGCTCTTTTTTTTCAACTGTCGGCTGGTTTTGTGCAACAGCATTAAAAGCAATCAGAAATAGTATAACTGATGATATGATCCGGATATTGAAAATGCCTGCTGTTGTTTTCAAGATAGTATTTTTTGTAGTTAAAATCGGAATGGAAACTGCACCCAAAAGAGTAAGAAGTTTTGAATTTGCTTTTAACACAGGTTGACATAAAGCATATAAAGATCTGTATTAATTATGTGCAAATTAGTGAATATTTTCCCTGATCCCAAACACCTGAATCCTAAACCCTTCCTTCAACAACGCTCAAATTCCCTTTTTATGATACAGTTCTCAATAATCAGCAGGTATGTTCATCTCATTGTTTATAAATAATTAGCTAAATTATGTCAATACAGTGTCTGCTGTTTATAATGTTAATAATTTTGGGAAACATTTTCGGCTTCCTGTCGTTAATCCGTTATGCACGGATGGGTAGCCTGATTTGCTGATTCTCATTAAAAGAAATTGTTGATGCTTTTTACAAAAATATTGAAATACAATTTAGCTTTTCTGTCTTTATTTTTCTGTCTGATATTTGTTACTACAGGCCAGGCCCAGGTATCGAAAAAGGCAAATAGTGCTGAGCAACAATGGGTTGACTCGGTTTATAACGCCCTTACCCCACAACAACGTATTGGTCAGTTATTTGTACTGCGTGCTAATTCAGATGTTGACTCATCCGAAATCAGGCAACTTTCTCGCCTGATTAATACGTATGACATCGGTGGCTTATGTTTTTTTAAAGGAGGACCGGTAAGGCAAGCCATACTCACTAATTATTATCAGAAGCTGTCGCTTACTCCCCTTTTGATATCGATGGATGCAGAATGGGGTCTTGGGATGAGGCTCGACAGTACAATTTCATATGCCCGGCAGATGACTCTTGGGGCCATGAACGATGAGCAGTTAATCACCGAATTTGGTTTGGCTGTTGCTTCGCAACTTCGCAGGATGGGTGTTCATATAAGCTTTTCGCCTGTTGCTGATTTAAACAGTAATCCCGCGAACCCGGTGATAAATATTCGCTCCTTTGGCGAAAATAAGGTAGATGTTTCCCGTAAAGCTGTCCTTTATATGAAAGCGCTGCAAAAGGGTGGCATTATTGCTGTGGCAAAACACTTTCCCGGCCACGGCGATACCGATACCGATTCGCACCATGCATTGCCTTTTATAGGTCATTCAGCAGCTACCATTGATACATTGGATATCTATCCGTTCAGGGAACTCATCAAAGCCGGCCTCGATGGCGTGATGGTTGCACATCTGAATATACCGGCACTTGATTCATCTAAAAACCTTCCTTCGAGTCTTTCGCCCCTGGTTATTGATACGTTGCTGCGTAAAAAAATGAAATTCAAGGGGTTGATACTCACCGATGCTCTTGATATGAAAGGTGTTTCCAATTACGATGGCCCGGGATTGGTTGAGCTACGTGCTCTTAAAGCTGGAAATGACATGCTGTTGCTTTCAGTATCAGTAGATAAAGCTGTAGCGGCTATAACGCAGGCTATTGATAGTGGCAGATATTCGCAGGATGATCTGGCCTTTCATTGTAAGAAAGTCCTGGCATATAAATACAAGGCTGGCCTCTACAAATTGCAGAAAGTTAAATTGGAAAACCTTTACAGCGATCTTCATACTCCCCACGACGAAAATCTTAATCTTGAGTTATACCGGCATGCCATCACGGTTTTGAAAAATGACATACTTCCGGGAACCGGATATACTGTTCTTCCGATTCATAACCTGGATACACTCAAAATTGCAACACTGATGATAGGCTATACAGGTTTTAATGTGTTTCAGCAACGTATTGAGGATTATGCGAAAGCGGATCATTACAGCCTTCCCAGGAACGCGGATAAGAATTCTGTCGACCAGATTTATAAAGCTTTGTCAGGTTATAATTTAATTATCATCGGTATCAATAATACGATCCCGTCACCTGCGCGTAACTTTGGAATATCCGATGCTACCATTTCCCTGGTTGATTCCCTGGCAGCTTCAAAATCGTGCATACTGAATTTATTTACTCTTCCATACAGTGTTAATCTTTTCAGGAATATTAATAAGTTTAAAGCACTTGTGGTTGCATACCAGGATAATGATAATGCTTACGATGCTGTCGCCCAGATGCTTTTTGGTGCTTCAGCTGCCGACGGTACGCTGCCGGTAGGAGTGAACCGCATTTTTCCCATGCATTCGGGATGTACAACCACTGCTATTGATCGCCTGGAGTATAATCCATATGACGAACGTGGCCTGACTGCTTCAGATTTTGCTGTTGTGGATTCACTTGTACAAATTGGTCTGGATAAAAAAGCTTATCCCGGTTGCCAGGTTTTAATTGCTAAAAACGGTAATGTAATTTACCGGAAAGCCTACGGCTACAGCGATTACTGGCACAAACAACCTGTGAGAAATGATGACCTTTACGACCTGGCCAGCGTAACCAAGGTTGCGGCTACAACATTAGCGGTGATGAAACTATACGACCAGGGACTGGTTCATCTTGATGAGCCGCTTTCGAATACCTTGAAATATCTCGAGCACAGCAATAAAAAGAAAATCACCATTCGTGAAGTGATGACACACCAGGCCGGTTTGGTGGCCTGGATCCCGTTTTATGTGAAAACACTTAAAAATGGTTATCCTGACAGCACGATATACCGTTCGCAGGCATCGGCTGAATTTCCGTATCGCGTGGCTGAGGGGCTTTACCTGAGAAAGGATTTCCGGAATATTATTTTTGATTCTATCATCAAATCTCCGCTTTCGACAAAAAAAGAATACAAATACAGCGATCTGGGTTTTATCCTGATGCAGCAGTTCGTGGAGCAGGTTTCCGGTAAAAGTCTCGACCAGTTTATGGATGATGAGTTTTATAAACCGCTGGGCTTGCATACGCTGACTTTCCATCCCCGGGATAAATTTCCTTTGAGCAGGATTATGCCTACTGAGAATGATACTTTATTCCGTCACCAACTCGTTCAGGGGGATGTTCACGACCCGGCTGCTGCCTTGATGGGTGGTGTTGCCGGCCATGCAGGCTTGTTCGGCACATCAAATGATATGGCTGTTCTTATGCAGATGCTGATCCAGGATGGTATGTATGGCGGGAGTCAATACATTAAACCCGAAACGGTAGCTCTGTTTACCAAACGACAATTTAAAGGCAACCGTCGCGGGCTGGGATTCGACAAGCCGCAGCTTTTCCCATCCGAACCGGGACCGGCTTGCGAGGAAGCTTCATCCGATAGTTTTGGCCATACCGGCTTTACCGGAACCTATATCTGGGCCGACCCTGAGAATGACCTGGTCCTTGTTTTTCTTTCGAACCGGGTAAATCCGGATGCCGATCACAATAAACTGGCGCAGTTGGGGATACGCACAATGATTCAGCAATCACTTTACCAGGCTTTAAACAAAAATCTAAAACCCGGGCAACAATTCAAGCGGAAGCCTGTTAATACCACGGAGTGAGTCAGGAATAGGAGAGTGGGAGAGTTGGAAAAGTGGAGATGGGAGAAAATGCGGATTTTAATTCTGAAACCCTGCCACCTTGCTTGCAGCAGGCAAGCCTGAAACCCTGAAACCCTGAAACACTGTAATCTATAACCAATCACTACACATATTTTACATAACCATTAAATAAAAAAAACATGTCAAAAGTAACTTTAGGAGGAAATCCTGCAAACACTATCGGTGATTTACCGGTTGTTGGATCAAAAGCACCGGATTTTACATTGGTCGGAACCGATTTATCAGATGTAAAAAATACTGATTATGCAGGCAAACGGCTGATTTTAAACATTTTTCCAAGCCTCGATACCGCTACTTGTGCTGCTTCGGTAAGGCATTTTAACGTTGATGCAGCCAAACTGGAGAATGCAGTCGTGATTTGTATCTCGAAAGACCTGCCATTCGCACACAAACGTTTCTGTACAACCGAAGGCATTGAAAACGTGGTTTCAGCATCTGAATTCAGAGGCAACGCCTTTGGTAAAGCATACGGTGTTATGCTCATTGACAGTGCTTTCCAGGGTTTACTGGCACGTTCCGTTGTTGTGGTTGATAAAGATGGTACTGTACTTCATACACAGTTGGTTCCTGAAATTGCAAATGAACCTGACTATCAATCAGCGTTGGATTCATTAAAATAATCTGAACCGGATATTTTGCCAACCCGAAAATAATAGTACCTTTGCGCTTCGTTATGTAACTGCGGATGTGGCGTAATTGGTAGCCGCGCCAGACTTAGGATCTGGTGTCGAGAGACGTATGGGTTCGAGTCCCTTCATCCGCACATTTATTCTTTAAGCCGCTGAAAAGCGGCTTTTTTATTGTTTTTGGATGAAAGGACGAGAAGTTTATCCCGCTGAAAGCGGGAAGTCCCTTCATCCGCACTGTTTTGAATTTTAAGCCGCTGAAAAGCGGCTTTTTGTTTTTTACTGCAAATCCCTGAAAGATATGCACAGGAAATTTCTAAATTTGCGTGTTCTGAGTTCAATACCCCGGATAGTTTTCAAGATTGATTCCTATAAATTTTCTGCTAATGAGTATAACAACTGAAAATAAAAATTTCGACAAAATAGATTTCACTGCTGCAATATTGGAAAAGAGCGGGTATGAAAACTGTACTTTTAAAAACTGCAATTTTTACAATGTTGATTTATCCGGTTTTGTTTTCAGAGAATGTACGTTCAACAGCTGCGATTTTAGCCTGGCAAAATATAAAAACACAACTCTTCACGATATTAGTTTTGTGAATTGTAAATTGCTGGGCATACAGTTCCAGGAATGTAACAGTTTCCTGTTTTCGGTAAGTTTCGAGAACTGTGTTTTGAAACTGTCGGTTTTTCACAAACTCAAACTTAAGAAATACCGGTTTATTGGTTGTAATCTTCAGGAAGCCGATTTCACTGAAGCAGACCTTTCGGGTGCTATATTTGATAACTGTGATCTCCAGCGTGCCGTTTTCTATAATACAAATCTCGAAAAGACTGATTTTACCACCTCGTATAATTATTCTTTTGATCCCGAAAGAAACAGGATAAAAAAAGCACGGTTCTCGAAACTGGGTGCGCTAGGCTTGCTGGAAAAATATAACATTGATATTGAATAAAATCTTATCCGGATGGTTTGAAAAAGCTTGTTGCCGGATTTAATGAATACACTCTTTGCAATTCATGATGATCATTCATTTACAAATCTTTTCTTTCTTCTTGTCCGAATCAAATGATTGGCTGCAAATAGCGTTAAATCAACATTATTTATCCAAAACGGTTAAATAAATCATTAAAAATATTACCTTTGCAAACTTATTTGACATGCTTTTAATGCGATAATAAGTGCCAGATAATCAATTTAATACAGAATATTAAAACTCATTTTTTTTATCAACATGGAAATTACCAGGGAAAATACCGGCGAATTAACCGCAACCATCAAAATGGTGATCAGCCCGGCTGACCACAACGAAAGTGTTACAAAAATCTTAAAGGATTACCAGCGCAAGGCTAATGTGCCGGGTTTCCGCCCGGGTAAGGTGCCTTTCGGAATGATCAAAAAACTATACGGAGGCGCCGTATTTGCTGAAGAAGTAAATAAACTGGTTTCGAACAAACTGCATCAGTATATTGAAGACGAAAAACTCGATCTGCTCGGTCAGCCACTTCCAAACACTTCTCTGACTCCCGAATTCGACTGGAAAGAAGGCCAGGATATTGAATTCTATTTCGACCTGGGCCTGGCTCCTTCGTTCGACCTGGTTCTGGACGAAAATATTGCAGTTGACTACCACGTGATCAAAGTGGATGATGCCATGGTTGACAAATATGTTGAGGATATGCGTCAGCGATTCGGGGCCATGATAAATCCTGAGATTGCAAGTGAAAAAGACGTCCTTTTCGGTGAATTTGTTCAGCTCGACGCTGATGGAAATGACTTTGAAAACGGGATCGTCCATTCCTCAAAAGTTACCATCGATCTGATTGCTGATGAAGATATTAAAAATAAACTGATCGGTACTAAGGTAGGCGATGCTGTTGTTTTCCATCCGCTTAAAGCAACGGGAAATGCAGTTGAAGCCTCAGCCATGCTTGGAATCACAAAGGCAGAAGTGGAAGATATGGTTTCTGAATTCAGGTTCACCATTACCGAAATCAGTACCATGACGCCGGCAGAGATGAACGAGGAATTTTTTGAAAAAGTATTCCCAACTGCTGAAATTAAAACGGAAGAAGATTTCCGTAACCAGGTAAGGAATGAATCGGAGAAGGCCTTTGTTGCCGACAGCGATCATTTGTTCGCGCATCATATGCAGGACAAACTGGTTGAAGCCGTCACCCTTAACCTGCCTGATGAATTTATGAAACGCTGGCTGGTCGAAAGCAACGAAGGCAAACTTACAACCGAAGATATTGAACGCGATTACGACAAGTATGCCGAAAGCATGAAATGGCAACTGATCGAAAACAAGATTATCCGCGAAGCAGGCATCGAAGTTGGTGACCAGGAAATTAAGGATTACATTAAGGATTACTATCTCCAGGGCTGGCGCACTATGCAGCTTACCGATGACCTGATGGGAAGACTTGAAACAATTGCTGATTCATTCTTGAAAGATAAACCTGAGGAAGTACGCCGCATTGTTGATTCTCTATACGGACAGCGTGTTTCGGCTCATGTTAAATCGAAGGTTAAACTGAATGAAAAGGAGATCAGTTACGATGAATTTATTAAATTAGACGCCCTAAAACACTAATATATGAACATGCACAACGAATTTCGTAAATATGCCGTGCATCACCGCGGTATCAGCAGTACTTCTCTTAACCGGTACGCAACTGTTTCACAGGGTTACATTTCACCTACCATTATCGAAGAACGCCAGCTGAACATTGCAACCATGGATGTTTTTTCCAGGTTGATGATGGACAGGATTATATTCCTTGGCGTCCCTATTGATGATTATGTCGCCAATATTATACAGGCACAGTTGCTTTTCCTCGAATCGGTTGACTCAAAACGTGATATACAGATTTATCTGAATACTCCTGGTGGCTCAGTATATGCCGGCCTTGGAATATATGATACCATGCAATATATTGCGCCTGATGTAGCTACCATTTGTACCGGTATGGCTGCATCCATGGGTGCCGTATTGCTTTGTGCCGGACAAAAAGGAAAACGTACTGCATTAAGGCACTCCCGTATTCTGATCCATCAGCCGATGGGCGGAGCTGAAGGACAAGCCTCTGATATTGAAATCACTACACGTGAAATCCTCAAATTGAAAAAGGAATTATACGATATCATTGCTTCGCACAGCGGACAGACCTTCAAGAAAATAGAGAAGGATTCGGACCGTGATTACTGGATGACTGCCGAAGAAGCGAAAACATACGGAATGATTGACGAGCTTTTAGTACGCGAAGTTAAAGAGATTAAATAGCGTATAAAATGTATTGTTCTTCCGGCAAGAGTTGAAAAAATTTCCACTTTTGCCGGTTTTTTTTATAACTTTGCAGATGTAAGGCTATTAATAATATAATAGTCTTGATGTGATGCCTCCTCATAAAGTTTCTATTGTTGCAGGGAGGCAATATTAATTCCTTGATTATGACAAAAAAAGAAGAGCGTTGTTCCTTTTGCGGACGACCCAAACGCGAAACCAATATACTGATTGCCGGCCTCGAAGCGCATATCTGCGATTATTGTATCGACCAGGCTAAGGATATCATGCGCGAGGAAATCAAACACACAAAACAAACCGATGCCAAAATACCTGAAACCCCGAAACCTCAGGAAATAAAAGCATACCTTGATAAATATGTGATCGGGCAGGATGATTCGAAACGGGTTCTGGCAGTCGCGGTTTATAATCATTTTAAACGTATCAACCAGCCCCCTTCGAAGAGCAAGGACGAGGTTGAAATCGATAAATCGAATATTATTCTCGTTGGCGAAACAGGTACCGGGAAAACCTTACTGGCCCGCACCATAGCCCGCCTGTTACAGGTTCCTTTCTGCATCGCCGACGCTACTGTATTGACTGAAGCAGGTTACGTGGGCGAAGATGTTGAAAGCATACTCAGCCGCTTGCTCCAGGCTGCTGATTATAACGTGGCTGCCGCTGAAAAAGGAATCGTTTTCATTGATGAGATTGATAAAATATCACGCAAGAGCGATAACCCGTCCATCACCCGCGATGTATCAGGCGAAGGCGTACAGCAGGCATTGCTTAAATTACTCGAAGGTGCTGATGTGAATGTTCCACCCCAGGGCGGACGTAAGCACCCGGAACAAAAAATGATACTTGTCAACACCCGGAATATTTTGTTTATTTCAGGAGGTGCATTTGATGGGATTGATAAAAAAATTGCTGCCCGTATGCAGACCAATATCATAGGGTATAGCAACGACCGTGAAAGAGATGTGATTGATCGTCACAACCTTTTGCAATATGTTGCACCCCAGGATCTGAAAAGCTTCGGGCTGATTCCTGAACTTGTCGGACGTTTCCCGGTGGTGACCTACCTGAATCCCTTAAACCGTGAAGTTCTTATTCGCATACTTACCGAACCGCAGAATGCGTTGATCAAACAGTTTGTACGGCTGTTCGAAATGGATCATGTTAAGCTGAGCTTCACGGATGATGTTTACGAATATATTGTGGATAAAGCACTTGAGTTCCGCACGGGAGCACGTGGTTTACGCTCTATACTTGAAGCCATTCTCACCGATGCCATGTTCGATATCCCTTCACAAACCAAACATGCCGATCTGATCATCGACCGCGCTTATGCCGCCGATAAACTTGGTAAAACCAATATCGCAAGGCTTAAAGTAGCCTGATGTTTCTTTTTCAGATCATTTTATCTGCATAATTTTAAAGGCCATCCAATAAAATGCCTTTCTTCTTGTTATTATTACGGCATACTTATTGAATCATTTCAAAAAAACCTGTACTATGAGGTTCATTTTGGTTGGTTTTCTGGCCTTGGTACCCTTCCTTATTTCGGCTCAGGATATTGTTCATCCGCACGATACGGCTTACCGTTTTTCGAGCATTGTGGTTGAGGGTGACACCATGCCACTTATGTATGTGGACGAAGTCCGCATATGGGGAAATACATCATACCGGAACTCAGCTGAATCACGTCAATGGGAGCGCCTGGTAAGGAATGTTAAAAAAGCGTATCCCTATGCCAAACTGGCAGGGATTAAATTTAATGAATATAGCCAGAAATTATCCGGTACTGAAAGTGACAAAGCCCGGAAGGAAATGATGAAGCAGGCTGAAGATGAAATAGAAGCTCAGTTTGGCAACGAGTTAAGAGATCTTACCATTACGCAGGGAAAGATTTTACTGAAGTTAATTGACAGGCAAACAAGCAACAGCTCTTATGACATCGTTAAAGATTTCAGGGGGAAATTCAGGGCATTTTTTTACCAGTCTTTTGCACGTTTGTTTGGCTATGACCTGAAAGCACGATACGAACCTTTAGGCGAAGATGCAGATATTGAGCGTATTGTGCTGATGATCGAAAGCGGAAAAATCTGATGTTGTTTGTCTGGGAGGAGTTTTATATTAAAATCAGGGAAAAGTTATTTTTCTGTTATTTATATTTGCTTCAATAAGATTAAGAAACGGATAAGGGCAGAAACCACAATCCAGTTTTATAAAGCCGATTCCCGGCGCGAGCCAGATACCATGCTCTTCATCAGCCATTTCCGGAACATCAAAAAAGAAATGGTAGCAATCCGGAATTTTAGTATGATTTATTAATAAAGTATCCGTTTTACTTACCATAGTCACGTTCCAGGATTGAAATTTCCAGCTTTCGTTTACCTTGGCTGTAAGATCAAACTTAACAGCTTCATCACCGGTTGCTGTCCTGGAATATATCCTGTTATTTTCGCTCCTGTAATAACTTGTGTCGGAAGCCTGGATGAATTCGAAATATATTTTACTGTCAATAACCTTTGTTCTGTTGATCGTAATTGTTTCAGTATGTTCAATATCCCAGTAATTATTAACCTGCATGGGCAGGTAATCTCCGCTACGCGGAGTGAAATTAAGAGACTCTTCTTTTGTACAGGAAACAAAGAGTAAGATATTCATTATAAAGAAGATGGCCTGTTTTTTCATCTTAGTGAATTGTTCTTATTTTTGAAATAATAATCCTGTTAAAGCTGAGGCAGCCTCCTGTATTTAGTTTCCAGTTCAATTCGATCTTCAATGGCAATTCATCATCATTAAAGGCGAACCCGGCAGGCAATTCCGATTTCTCAAAAAGGTACTGAGTTCCATCCATATCCAGGAAATATCCGCCGCAGCAAACGCACATCCTCATATCCGGCCCGGTTATGGTGCCGGTACTCTGATACGTATCCTTCTCACAACTCAAAACCAGGAGTGCGGAAAAAATCAGAATGATAAATCTGGTTTTCATATTTTTTTGTGACTTAATAAAAATATTTGTGTATTTCCCGTCAAGATTTTCGTCCCACGAAGACACAAATTTCGCCAGGCATCATTGTTTACTTGGTGGCTTTGTGAAAAACCTGTTTTTGTTCTGGCTTGTCCAGGTCAGGTTTCAAGGATATAAAATATCACCACTACCACTTCACAAAATTATCCTTAATCCTCATATTTGAACTACTGCCCGCTTCCTTTCATCACGGTAAGCAATGTATAAGCCATAATTTTGATGTCCATGGCCAGCGACATGTTTTCGAGGTAAAGAATATCGTATTTCAGGCGTTCGATCATCTGATCCACATTTTCGGCATAGCCGTATTTAACTTGTCCCCACGAAGTGATTCCGGGTTTCACTTTGAGTAACAGGCGGTAGTGCGGAGCCCGCTGTGCGATCTGGTCAATAAAGAACTGTCTTTCAGGACGGGGGCCGACCAATGACATTTCTCCTTTCAGAACGGAAACAAACTGTGGTATTTCATCTAGACGTGTTTTTCGCATCATTCTTCCGAAGGATGTAACGCGGACATCATCTTTTGAAGAAAGCATGGGCGTGTCTGTTTCGGCCCCGGTAATCATCGAGCGAAATTTGGGTATCATGAATTTTTTGCCGTTTAAGCCTACCCGCTCCTGGGTATAAAATGCGGGTCCTTTCGACGACATTTTGACGCCAATAATACAGAACAGGTAAACCGGCGACAACACAATAATTGCAATTGCTGACAAAACAATATCAAGAAATCTTTTCAGGTTGAGCTGCCAGGGAGGTAAAAAATCAAAGGAAACCTGGATAAGCGGTGTCTGGTAAATAGAAGTTGTTTTTACAGTACCTAGCAGAAAGTCTTGCATATCAGGGATTACTTTAATAAGTACATTTGTGTTCTCTATTTCGGATATAATTTGTTCGATGGAGTCATGTTCTGACCGCTCGGTCGCAATGATCACTTCTTCAATATTCAATTCATCAATCAACCTCTGCAGGTTATTGAAATGACCTAAATTAGGTATGAACTTTTCGAGTTTATAACTTGGATATTCTACCGCATGCACAAAACCGGCAAAGCGGTTAAAAGATGATTTGGGCTGACTTTCAATTTCGTTATAAATTGAAATAGCATTGCCGTTACTGCCTACTATAATCGTGTTAAAGCCTATGATGCGGTGCTTTAATTTATAGAGGTTGCGTGATGTGAGTATAAGCCTGAAAGCAAACGTTATAAAAAATTGCAGCAGAAACAGGTTTGTGAACAGGTGATAATAATCCTTGTAGGTTCTGACGACATCGTCCAGAATAAGAGCGAAAAATATAATTGTTACACCTATAATGGTGATGAGCAGGGTTTGCCCTAATTCGCGCATACGCGCTTTGCGGTAAATATTATGGTAGGCCCCTGATAATAAATATAATAACAACCAAAATAATGGGATGACAATAATTCCGGTATAAAACTTTTTATCATTAAGCACGATTTCCAAAGTATCATTCATCGACTGTAATTCAGCTGATTTGCGCAGGAAAAAGAAAATACTCCATGCAAATGCAGCCGCTATCAGATCGGCGGTTACGAATTTGGCAATTTGTACTTTTTGGTTCATTTTAAATTAGTTGTCTGCCTTTAAAGCAAAAAATATAAATGTTCGGGAAACCTATTCAACGAAATGCATTTTATTTCTCCGGAATATGTAAACCGGGTAGTTTATTTATATCGGGTAAGTGCAATCCTCATGTTTCCAGGTGACAATTATTTTGAAGAATGGTGTATTTTTAATCTTTATTTTTTTTCTAATTCTTTTTTATTTACCTGATTTACTGAAGATTCAATATTTTCGAGTATCTGGTATGCTACTTTTAATGCATGGTAACCATCATCAATCGTTACGTCGGGTGTTGTGTTTCCAATAATAGCATTTGCAAAACTGGAAAGCTCGGATTGAATGGCATTGGCTGGAATAATTTCAGGTCGCTCGAAATGAACCTGCTTGGTATCTTTGCCATTGCCTGGTTCCAAAACGGGTAAAAGCGGATTTATTGTGCCACCGTTAATACTTTTCAGATAAGCTACCTCGGTTTTTTTGTTGAGAAAATCGACGGAAATATATGCATCGCGCTGAAAAAACCTGGCCTTACGCATTGGCACCAGCGAAATGCGGCTTGCGGTAAGGTTAGCCACACATCCGTTATCGAATTCAAGCCGGGCATTCACAATATCAGGGGTATTTGTTACAACTGCTACACCACTGGCACTGATTTTCCAGAGATTGGCGTGAATCGTGCTTAATACGATGTCAATGTCATGAATCATCATGTCGAGAACTACCGGCACATCTGCACCCCGTGGGACAAAACTGGCCAGACGGTGAATTTCGATAAACATAGGATTGTCAATGAACGGTCGGGCTGCCATCATGGCCGGGTTGAAGCGTTCCACATGGCCCACCTGCACTTTTACATTTGCTTCGCCTGCTATATTAATAAGTTTTAGCGCTTCTTCTGGTGTGGTTACAATCGGTTTTTCAATGAATACATGCCTGAATTGTTTTAAAGCACGGGCTGCCAGCTCAAAATGTGCAATGGTAGGTGTTACAATATCAACAACTTCCACTTCGTTTATCAACTCATCAATGGAATTAAAATTTCTGATTCCGAATTCGTTGGAAACTGCCTGCGCATTTATCTTGTCGGTATCAAAAAAACCGGCCAATTCAAATTCCGGAATTTCTTTGATACATTTAATGTGAATTTTTCCCAGGTGACCGGCTCCAATAACTCCAATTTTTAACATAAATCTGTTTTTCTGCAAAAGTAGAAAAAAGCCACCCGGAAACTTGATAACTTTTTAAAGATGTTATATAAGATATGTTAAAGGGACATGGATTGTGGAAAAGGTTGCATCAGGTGATAATAAAAAACCTTTTTTTTTTGCATCATTATTTTCACCTTATACCCGGTAAAATGTATGATATAAATTTCTGAAACTTAATAGTTGTAAATGGCTCATTATAATTCCATTTTCTTACTTTTGTCAAACAAAAGAAACTGCAAAATAACAAGTTTAATCATGCAGGAATCTTGATTCCGATTCATCAAACCGGAAAATCATCTAAACATATTAATAATATAAAGTACATGAAAAATACAGCTTTTACAAAAATCCATGAGGCACTCGGCGCAAAAATGCTGCCTTTTGCCGGTTATAATATGCCGATACAATTTTCGGGAATTAATGATGAGCATGAAACAGTACGTACGAAACTGGGCGTTTTTGATGTTTCGCATATGGGCGAAATATGGGTGAAAGGCCCCAACGCATTGGCTTTTATCCAGTATGTAACTTCAAATGACGCGTCTGTGCTACAGGATGGGAAAGTGCAATATTCGTGTTTGCCAAATGGTAAAGGCGGAATTGTGGATGATTTACTTGTGTATCGCGTTGATGCTGAGACATACCTGCTGGTTGTCAATGCTTCCAATGTTGAAAAAGACTGGAACTGGATGAAAAGCCAGAATAAAGCAGGTGCAGTATTGTACAATGCATCCGACGAAATTGCCCAGCTTGCAGTACAGGGCCCGTTGGCGTTAAAAGCAATGCAAAAGCTTACCAAGACCAATGTGACCGATATGGAATATTACACCTTCAAAATGCTTGACTTTGCTGGTGTTAAAGATGTGATTTTTGCTACAACCGGGTATACAGGCTCAGGCGGATGCGAAATTTATATGGCTAATGAAGATGCTGTTAAAATTTATGATGCGATTATGGAAGCCGGTGCTGAATTCGGAATCAAGCCTATCGGCCTGGCTGCCCGCGATACGCTGCGTCTCGAAATGGGTTTCTGCCTGTATGGAAACGATATTGATGATACTACATCACCGATTGAAGCAGGCCTGGGCTGGATCACTAAATTTACAGATGTAAAAGAATTTATCAATAAAGATATCTTCCTGAAGCAAAAAACGGAAGGAACATCGAGCCGCCTGGTAGGATTCGAAATGATTGACAAAGGCATTCCCCGCCATGGATACGATGTGGTGGATGCGCAGGGTAATAAAATGGGTGTTGTTACCAGCGGCACCATGGGGCCATCCGTAAAAAAAGGCATTGGCATGGCTTACGTTCCCAAAGCGTATATGAAAGCCGGAAGTGAAATATATATCAGCATTCGCGAAAAAGCACTGAAAGCAGAAGTGGTTAAAATGCCTTTTTACAAAAAGTAATTTATAATTCTGAAAAAAGATTGGTGGAAATACGTAGCATAATGTAAATTTGTGCTACGTATTATTTTTTAAGATTTTCATTATGAAAAGTATCGAAGTAATTTTATCGCCATCCTTATTTAAATACAAGACAACTGTTGATGATTATATAGTTGTGGTTGTCGATGTATTACGTGCCACCACTGCTTTTTGTGCTGCTTTCGATAGTGGGGCTAAATCAGTGATTCCGGTTTCGGGTCTTGATGAATTGCGGGAATATAAAAATAAAGGCTGCCTCGTGGCGGCTGAACGTAACGGTAAGAAAGTCGATTTTGCTGATTTCGGCAATTCACCCAGTGTATTTTCAGAAACTGATTTAACCGGCAATGATCTTGCCTATAGCACCACAAATGGAACGCAGGCCATCGAAATAGCAAAAAAAACGGAAAAAATATGTGCAGCAGCATTTGTAAACCTGGATGCAGCCAGCGAGTGGCTTTTTAGTGAGCATATGAATATCATAGTATTATGTTCGGGTTGGAAAAATACCGTCAGCCTTGAGGATACACTTTGCGCAGGCGCCCTGGTCGAACTGCTGGAACTTTCGGGTTTGTATACCCACATCTGTGACTCTTCAACAGCGGCCCTTGCTCTATGGAAATCATCAAAGAATGAACTTGAGGAAGTGGTGAAAAAAGCAAATCATTACCAGCGACTGGTTAAACTCAAACAACTTAACGATCTGAAGCACAGTTTCCGGCTGAACAGCTCCAAAGTAGTTCCGGTTTGGAACGGGAAGGAGTTTTTAAATTATAATGCCTGAACTTGATTTCAAATATTATTGCTAGAGCATTGAATTATAGTATTACACATGGATGAAATGTGAATTGAATATTTTGAATTAAAAACTGGTTATCATACTAAGAAAGCTATAGTAAATTAGTCTCAGAAGAGACTAATTTTAGAGGATATAATTTGTTGTTTACTAATTATTTAGGCTTATTTTGAATTATATTACACATTTTCGTATATCAGTAAAATATACCATTGTGTCAGAACGCAAAATAGCTGAACTTTGCGGCCAAAATCCAATTAAATTATCTTGAGCAAACTCCGGTCGCTTTTTTATCAGAACGATGCCTATGCCGTATGGCGGGTCGCCGGGTTCAGACGGTTTATTGCCG
>JBBSBT010000010.1:0-17523 GCA_038250985.1 Bacteroidales bacterium | reverse complement strand
TCTCTTGCCATTGGAACCGTTAAACCCTCAGATCTTAGGAGTATCAGTTCAATGTTGAAAGAAATGAATGCTCAAAGCTGCCAATTTGTTGACCAGGTTGGCACAACGCAGCAAAATTACAGCAAAACACCTGCCGGCATCGCCAGCGGAATTGTTAGTTGCACACCGTAAAATATAATCAGTAAGGGAATTCGAGTCTGTTTAAATTTATTAAAAAGTTCCACCCTAGCCCTGATTATAGAGAGGAAGCAAATTGTGCTAGATTCAGACTTTTTCCTATAAAGAAAAACTTTCTTAGCACTTTCTCCCCCCGTCATGCTGAGCGCAGCCAAAGCTAAGGGGGAATCAGAGTTGGTAAATTTAGTTTGAATAAATTTTAAACAGGCTCTTAATGATTACAAAAAAAAATCAAGGTGAAGAATGCAAAACTAACTACACTACATTTCTAAATCATTGACAATATATTCTTCCTCGCCATCAAACTCAAAAATACTCCCCTCGCACCCATAAACAACATCATGGCCAACCATAATCCGTGGTTACCTAAAACAGGTTCCAGCAAATAATACGCAGGCAGAAAAATCAGTGTAGTTATGATAAGCATACTGTTACGCATAGCTTTGGAAGCGGTTGCTCCTACATAAATCCCATCCCATATAAATGCGGAAAATGTAATTACCGGAACCAATACCACCCAAAACATATAAGGCTGTGCTGCCGTAATCGTTGTGGGATCATTAGTAAGTAAACTGAGGATGAAACCTCCG
This sequence comes from Bacteroidales bacterium, assembly GCA_038250985.1. Lineage (GTDB taxonomy): Bacteria > Bacteroidota > Bacteroidia > Bacteroidales > UBA4417 > UBA4417. Next base: position 16,756 of record JBBSBT010000010.1, on the reverse strand, counting down.
CCTGCAAGGTAAATTAATGTAAATCCGGCAGCAATGGCTCCGCCCCAGACGAAAAGTCTCCGTATTACCTTTTCGAGCATCACCCTATCCGAAGATCCGATATATCTCCCGGCCAGTGCTTCGGCGGCAAAAGCAAATCCATCCACAAAGTAGGAGAAAAAATAGAAAAACTGGAACAGCAATGTATTCACAGCCAAGATGGTGACACTTGTATTGGCCGATTGTGTTGTAAAAAACGAAAGCGTGAAAATAAGACAAAGAGTCCTGATAAAAATATCCTGGTTCACATAAATAAATTTCCGGAAAGCTTTGCCATTGAGTGCAACGGCTAGAACGATCCGCTTCCCGATTTTCGGCCAGTAAAATGAAAGAAGAAACAAACCAAGCGCCATTCCGCTATACTGGCTGATAACATTGGCCCAGGCTACACCATTGCTTCCCATTCCCAATGTTTTGATAAAAATAAAACTGAGTATTACATTCAGAAGGTTCACACTTATAGCCAGTATCATGGGTAAGCGGGCATTCTGCATGCCGATAAACCAGCCGATAATAGCATAAATAAACAGTGTTGCCGGTGCGGCGTAAATCCGGATATTGAAATATTCATGTGCAAGGGATTCAACATCGGCACTGCTATGAACTATGCTGAATGCGGCCCAGGCCATGGGCCATTGTATTGCAATCAGGAACAAGCCGCCAGCGATGGATGTGGTAATTGCCCGGACTAAAATATTCCCGGCTTCTCCCAGGTTACGCTGCCCATAGGCCTGTGCCGTAAAACCGCTGGTTCCCATACGTAAAAACCCGAATGCCCAGAAAATAAAGCTGAAGATCATTCCGCCAAGGGCCACAGCGCCAACGTATTTCTCGGACCCCAGGTGACCCATTAATCCAAGGTCAACCATTGCAAGTAAAGGAATGGTGATATTGGTAATGATATTAGGAAAAGCAAGACGGAGGATGCGGCGATTCAGCACTTGGATGATTTTGGTAGAGGGTGCAAAGATGCGGATTTTTTTACCCGGGGACAAAAGGGCCTATGCCTTCTTTTGAAATCAGGATTCAAGGGGTTGTTCTGTTGCTAAAATTATTGTAAAAAAATAAATCGCCGTAATAATCTGTTTTTCTGATTATTACGGCGATTCAATTAAATAACAAAAAATAAATCTACTCACTATTTATCTTGAGACGATTTAAAAAAAAGATTAATCTTTGACAAGTTTCTTAGATGTAACCCCATTTTTGTCAACGATTCTGATCATGTAAATTCCCTTTGTTAAATCAGAGGTATTAACCGTACCATTGTTAAGCTGTTTGCTGATCACTTTTTTACCGGTCATATCAAATATGGTTATTTCAGCATCCTGGGAGGATCCTTTTATAAATAAATTTGTTTTTACCGGGTTTGGATAAATAGCGATGTTTGATTTCCTTGTATTAGAAACACCTGTTGTGTTTATCAGTTGAACATCATCAAACAGGAAAGTTGAGTTTGCAGTACCATCACCCACAGTACCATAGTCGAACATGAATGTCAGGTAATTGTATGTATTGGAAGGTTTGCCTTCAAAACTCCATTGCAATGTTTCCCATTCGTTTGCTACTGTTGTGTTCACTGATGTTTCAGCACTTGCACCACCATCACCTTCAAGTTTAAAAAGAACAGGAACACCGGCTCTGGTCGAAAATACTTTCATTGAGAAAGTACTTGCAGCAGAAAAATCAATATTTGCGCTTAACATCAATTTGCTTCCAGCCCATACATCTCCGACATTTCTGACCATTTGGGCTACTTTTGCACTGGTATTAATGCCCGATGACTGAGGATTGGCAATTACAGTGGCAACTCCACCGCTAAAGTCAACAAAGTTGTAGGATGCTGCTTCGAAATCAATAGGTAGTGTAAGGGCTGCAGGTGCCATCGCATCTTGTGTAACGGTAATGGTTTGGTCAGCTACTCCGGATCCGGTGACTGTTATGGTTGCTGTTCTGGCTGCAGATGTCATATTTTCTTCTGCCGTTGCTGTTACTGTAGCATTTCCATACCCTGAACCCGGGCTGAGCGTTAACCAGGTTTGATCGCTTAACGCTTCCCAGCTGGCATTTGAAGTTATATCAAATGTTTGGGTGCTGGATGCCGGAGCTGCAATGGTTAATTCGGTTGCCGAAACTGTCCTGGCAGCTGCAACATCCGTGGTGAGTTCCCAGTTATTTTTTACCCTGAATCCATCCACTGTAATTCCTTCAAGATTTACAAACTGGCGGAGAGCTATACCTGCAGGAACGATATCTGGTCCCAGTGGAGTCATTGGATCAGTAGGGGTGGTATGAGTTGCTGTTAATGGTCCGATTGTAGGTGTTGCGGGTTCAGATGTCATATCATCTCCGGCTTTGAAAACGTATAAACTTACGTTATCATTTTCTGCTCCGGCAACAATAGTATATTTCACAACAAATAAATAGGTTTCTCCAAAATTCAACAAGGTGGCTGAGCTATCTATAAAAGCAGATGCATTGAAAGAAAAACCTATCAACATTTTGCCTTGTTTAGGTTTAATAAAAGTTCTTGCTCTGAATGCTGAACTCTGGTTTGGATCGAAAAAATGGAAAAAATACCCGCCGGATGTGGTATTTGAAGCGGAATTCACCATGAATGAAGCATATACTGAACCGGGGACTGTTTGTTCATAAAATAGCTTATTTACATCCTGTCCGTTATTCAGAACTCCGGCAGCCAGGCCAATATTTGAGCCTACATAACCGGTAAATGACAGACCGGGCGAGGTGACTGATACCGGATTTGTAGTACCACCGCTGTGTGCATTCCAACCATGATCTGTTAAAGCATCGCCGGCTGTATAACTAAAATCATCGGCTAATAAGGGCGCTTGTGCGTAAGCGGCAATATTAAAGCACAAAAAGAATAAAAAGTAAATTTTCTTCATAACATTTGACATTTAAAGGTTAGCATTATTTAGTGGGATTTCCATTTGAATTAAACAAAGTAATCTGATTACCAGTAACATTTAGCATACCAATTGCATATAATTACAGATACCAATCCTAATTAATAGACATAATAAATTACTGAAATTTATTGCTATAACAGGTATTACTGAATATGATTTATAAGCCAATCTGTTTTCAGTAATTCTTTCGGATTTAATGCGTCGATGTTTCACGCTCCTTTCTTTTATAGAATTGATTATTTGTATTATTTACCATGCGACAAGAAACCAAATACGGCTTCCCTTATTGTCAATACATTTGTTGTACTTAATCCGGCTGGCACATAAGTATTGTCCATAGGATTTTTGTTAAAAAGAGAATAGTAAAATGCACAGGCAATAGCATAAGTTCCCGACAAAGTGGGATGTTTATTGTCGGATATGTATAAGTTGATTTGCGGATAATTATTCAGGAAATACTCCCAAAGTCTTCCCACAGGAACAACATTTGCATTTAGCTGCGATCCTACCGAAAGATAGGACGCTGCCAATCCATTTATATCCGATGGAGAATCTTTAGGAGCCCAGGTCATATAAAGAACGGTTTTGGCATTAACTTTTTTAATCTCCAGATCCAGTTTCTGTGCATATTCCAAAAACAAAGCCGGATTGTTGATAGGTCTCGTACTTTGTTCCTGCAATACAACAATATTCCATGTGTCGCTGCCAATCTTATTTATCGTTAACAGGTCACCATAATGTGCCTGCAGGGTGTACGAACTTACAGCTATTTTTTGGATCAAATAATTAACTGAATCTGCAGATTTGTCAGCATTCAGCATCTTTTGAAGATGATAGTCGACTCCGTTATTGTAAAAGGTGTAACTATTGCCGACAAATAGAACTTTATTTTCTGTTTTTACAAATACAGGGGATGTCTCCTCCGGGGTTTCATTCCAGCCATGACTGGTTAATGAATCGCCGGCTGTATATTTAAAGTCTTCTATTAATAAAGGTGCTTGTGCAAAAACACTGATATTAATAAATAAAAGAAGTAAAATGTATAATTTTCTCACCTGGTAATTTTTATTGCAGATTATTTTTTGCTTTAGAAACTGTTTAAATTTTGTTTTTTGAATCCCGAAGGGAACAGGTTTCTAAAACGACGAATAATTGACGATGTTCGACCCCGTCGGGGTCGCAGAATGAATGGAAATTTCAATTCTATTAACCTGTGATGCCTTCGGCATCCTGATCATGAACAAATTAAGCAAACTCTTATTTCCCTGTTGAAAGGTAATCATATACTACTTTCCTGATTGTAAGCACGTCAGCGGCACTCACTCCTGCGGGATTGTATGTATTATCCTTTGGATTTTTATTAAAAAGAGAATAATAAAAGGCACATGCAATTGTATACGTTCCCGGCAAGGTAGGATGTTTATTATCTGAAATATATAGGTTTACCTGGGGATAATTAGCAATGAAGTACTCCCAGATTCTTCCCACGGGAACCACTTTTGCATTCAGTTGTAAACCCACAGAAAGATAGGATGCGGCCAATGCATTTATATCCGACGGTGAATCTTTTGGTGCCCAGGTCATATAAAGCACGGTACGGGCTTTTACTTTTTTAATTTCGGCATCCAGTTTCTGTGCATACAATAAAAACAAATCAGGATTATTAATGGGTCTCGTACTTTGCTCCTGCAGAACAACAGTATTCCATTTGTCGCTGCCAATCTTATTTATGGTCAGCGGGTCACCAAAATGAGCTTCCAATGTATAGGAACCTACAGCAATTTTTTGAATCACATAATTAATTGAATCCGAAGACTTATCGGCTCTAAGCATTTTCTGAAGATGGAAATCAACGCCATCATTGTAATACGTATAGCTATTGCCGACAAATAAAACCTTATAGTCTTTCTTTACTACAATTTCAATTTTATCAGGCGAAACCGGATCTTTTTTACAGCCCGAAACAGCAATAACAAGCAGACAAGCGACAACAATGTACCTGATGAATTTCATATACTTAATCCTTTAAAAACGAACGACTATCCTATTAATTCTTTAGCAACTTTCATATCAATTTCATTCTCCGATTTTGCAACAACAATAGTTGCAATAGCATTCCCGATGATGTTTGTAATGGCCCTGCCTTCGCTCATAAACCGATCGATTCCTAAAATCAAAGCTATTGCAGCTACCGGGATACCTCCCGAAATCGGCAATACGGCTGCCAGGGTAATAAATCCGCTTCCGGTAACCCCGGCGGCACCTTTGGAAGTGAGCAATAATACAAGTAACAAGGTTATCTGGTGCGAAATATCCATGTGTGTATTGGTGGCTTGTGCCAGGAAAACAGCTGCCATAGTTAAATAAATAGATGTTCCGTCTAGATTGAACGAATAACCGGTTGGCACTACCAAACCTACAACAGACTCAGAGCAACCAACCTTTTCAAGTTTTCCCATCAAACTCGGCAATGCAGCTTCGGACGACGAAGTCCCGAGTACAATCAGCAACTCTTCTTTGATATATAATAAGAATCGGAAAAGATTAAATCCTGTATATCTTAAAATACCTCCCAGGACAATGATGATAAACAAAAGGCAGGTTATGTAAAACGATATCATGAGTTGGCCAAGGGATGCCAGCGAACCTAATCCATATTTCCCGATTGTAAAGCTCATTGCACCCAATGCACCGAGAGGAGCCACTTTCATGATAATATTGATAATGGCAAAAAGACCGGTTTCGAGCGATTTTATAACCAAAAACAATGGCTTTGCTTTTTCCCCGATTTTGGATAATGCAAATCCAAAAAGAACCGAAAAAAACAATATCTGAAGCAAGTCACCATTTGATAACGCATTGATGATGTTCTCAGGAATTATATGCATCAGGAATTCCTGTACACTATAGCTTTTACTTTGCGTCAGATAGCTTTTTACCGATTCTGCATCCAATGTCGAAGGATCAACATTCATTCCCACACCCGGCTTCAGAATATTGATCACAAACAGACCAATGATTAAAGCCAGGGTGGAAACAATTTCAAAATAAATTATTGCTTTAACGCCGACCCTGCCTATCTTTTTCGCGTTTTGCATTCCGGCAATACCCGTTACAATAGTGCAGAAAATCACGGGGCCTATCATCATTTTCACCAGCTTAATAAAACCATCACCCAGGGGTTTTAACTGCACGGCAAAGGAAGGATAAAAATACCCGAGCAATATTCCTGTCAGAATTGCTATGATAACCTGAACGTAAAGTATTTTTAAGAATTTCAACATAGTCGGTTAATTATAACCAGGGTTTTGTTCCATTTTCCGTCCTGTATTTGCATCAATTACTGATTGTGGAATTGGAAATAAAGCTGGTGCATTTGCAATGGTCGGGCCTGCGAAATCATTATACAATTGCACCCGTTCAACCAGTTTGCCGGTGCGGAGCAATGCATAACGACGATGTTCTTCCGTTACCAGTTCCCTGGATCGTTCATCCAGAATAAAGTCAATGGTTACATCTGCAGCTGTTATAGGAGTAGCGTGCGAACGCTCCCTGACTTTATTGATCCAAAAAGCAGCATCACCAGTTTTTCCTTGTTTAAAAAATGCCTCGGCCAGGACCAGGTAAGTGTCGGCTAATCTTAAGTATATTAAGCTGTTGTATTGATCTGAACTGGTAGCCTGTGCAGGAATAGGATTTACCCATTCCCATTTCCGGGTTGAGGGCCACAAATAATTATCAAGGTCATATTTCCCTTCGGTAATAGTATGTGCAGTACTGCAGGTACGAACTGTAACTAATTTACCGGTAGCATCAGGCATAACAAGTGTTTTCTTGATAGCATATTCCGAAAAACGATCATCCTGCGCTTCGTACCATCCCAAAGCAGGTGCTGTGATAGAATACCTGCCGGCTCCTTTTCCCCCGTTGTATGTATGGAAAACATCGATATTAAGTTTCTTGATTACATCATCTTTACTGTAATAAGTCTGCCACATATTCCGGGGGTATATGGAAGGTTCCGAACCATACGAAACTTTTTCCGGCTCAACATTTAAAAGTATAAATAATACTTCTTTGTTCCCGTCTTTATAAAATGGATTAGTGAAAACATCCATAAATGCCACTCCCGGTTTACCGGCATTCACACCAAAACGTTGAGTCATTAACTGATAATCTGTTCCTTCACACAATTTCTGTGCAGCAGTTTCAGCTTTCAGATATTCGCCCATTGCCAGGTAAGTTTCGGCTAAATAATGGCTGGCAAATGCACCATTAACTTTACCTTGATTTTCATCCCGCATAGGCAGATGATCCACTCCAAATTGCAGGTCAAGTATCATCTGTGCTCTTACTTCGGCTACAGGAGTTCTTTCCCAATCATTTCGGTAGGTTTCGCCACTGACTTCCTTCAAACTTAAAGGAACATCACCCCAGGTATAGGTAAGATGGCGATAAGCCCAGGCGCGTATCACTCTTGCCTGGGCAATGATGTAGTTTTTCTTCGTTTCGTTTTGGGCTGCATTCGCACCTTGCCAATCCACATCGGGGTTCCCGGCACGCTCGATAACCATATTACAGGAGTTAACAATGAGGTATAACCACTCAAAAGTACTTTTAAACACATTCATTCCTGAATTAATATTCGTAGGCCAATTGAGGAAAATCTCCTCTCCTACTCCATTATTCATAAACCCGTTATCTGTGCCTAAATTCCAGATGGAGCATCGTGTAAATGGAATTCCACCGTTAGCAGGATTATCCCCTGGCGAATAGGTACGTCCCTTTTCTGCCCTCACCCAGGCATAGGTTCCATTCATCATATTTACAAAACCATCGTAGTTAACCAACAAATTATCGGCATAAATTTTATCCTTAGGTTTTTCCTGGAGAAAATCTTTTTTGCATCCCTGAAAACCAATTGAGATGAAAACCACGGCTATTATTGCGAATTTTATATTTTTCATGACTGAAATGTTTTAAGATTAAAAACTAATTTTTACTCCTGCAATGAAACTCTTCACCTGTGGCGCAGCTCTTTGCTGATTTACCGGTGCTATCGCCAGGAATTCAGGATCCAATCCTTTCCATTTTGTCCAGGTTGCCATGTTTTTCAGATTGATAAAAACTTCAGCATGGTTCATTGAAATTCTTTTTATTAAACTTTCAGGCACACTATAACTGAACGTTATATCCTGCAACCTTAAAAAACTGGCGTCTTCAAAGAAATCCATACTGAGCGGATTTACATTTCCATCAATATTGGCAGGATATTCATTAGTGGGATTAGTAGGTGACCAGAAATTTTTATCATACGAATTGATCCTGAAGGAAACCTGCCCGGTACCATAAAGTAAGTTGCGATACGTTACTCCTTTCACTGCATTTATTAGGAAACTCAGAGTGAAGCCTTTATACCTGAAGGTATTTGTCATTCCAAGTACATACTTAGGGTCTCTTGAACCAATAATCTGTTTATCAGCCGTTGAAATCACACCATCACCGGTTACATCCTTGTATTTTATATAGCCGGGCAAGGCTGTTGGTTGTGCACTGTTGGCAATGTCATCGCCGGTTTGCCATACCCCGTCATAAACATAATCGTAATTTACTTTCACTGGCTGGCCAATAAACCACTGACTTGCAACATCATCAATATAATTCCCGTTTTCGTCGGTTAAACCTACATTTTGAATAGCCGTTTTGTTGTGCGAAATATTAAAATCAGTTCTCCAGGTATAATCTTGTTTGCTGATATTTACTGTACTGATTTGAAATTCGATTCCCGAATTTTTTGTAGCCCCGATATTCGAAGTTATATAAATATCACCATTAATTGGCGAAATGGTTCTGTTGAGCAATAAATCGGATGTAGTGGACCAATATAATTCAATTAAACCACTGACCCGGTTGCCCCACAGGCCAAAATCGAGGCCGGTATTAAATGATTTGGTGGTTTCCCAACCCAGGACCGGATTTCCAAGTTTTTGGGGATAATAACCAAAGGCTGATTGGAATTCGGGAGTCAGATAATCTCTTGATGATAAACTAGGCAATGTGGAATAGGGACTGATAGCTTCGTTACCATTCGACCCATACGAAAGACGTAGTTTAAGGGTATTAATAAGTTTGAGCGCTTCAACCGATTTTACAAATTTTTCGTTGGTAATATTCCACCCGAATGCTAAAGAAGGGAACAGACCATATTTATTATTTTCTCCAAAAGCAGAATAACCATCACGGCGTACAGTAAATGTAAACAAATACCTGCTGTCGTATCCATAATTTGCCCTGAACATCTGAGATAAGTGTGTTGCTTTACGATAAGCGGCATCTAATTGTATGGACTGAGCTTTATCAGGCTGGTACCAGGTTAACACATCACTTGGAAAGCTTAATCCTAATGTTGTGTTTGTTTCCCGCAATTCGCTTTGAGCGCTGTATAATCCTGTCAGGAAAAGTGAATGTTTACCGAATGTGTTGTTATAACTCAGTATATTCTCAACCAGCCAGTTTTCTTCAAACTGACTCAATATTTCGAGTCTGCCATTGCTCTGACTGCCCTCATAAGTATTCAATCCGGCATAAGTCTGATTCAATAAATTACGGTATTCGTACCCTGTATTTAATTTATAGGATAAGCCTTTTAAGAAAGGGAAATCGATCAATAAATAATTGTTGGTATTGATACTTTTTGTTTTATCGCTGTTGATATAATTCAGCGAATTCAGCGGGTTGATGGCGTAAAAAGGATCTTCCCAGGCGAGCATGGCAATGCTGCCATCTTCGTTGTACGCATTTCCCAACGGATTCATCCGGAATGCATCGTTAAAATCAGCTTTAACACCGCTCCTGTCGTAATAACCCAGCGAAGTATTGGTACCGTATTTTATCCATTTTGCCAACTGAATATCTAAATTCACCCGAAGCGTATACCTTTTAAAATCATCATTTTTTGCTATTCCTTTTACGTCGTTAAACGACCCTGAAACAAAATAACGAACAGCATCAGTTGCCCCGCTTACAGATAAATTCTGTTGGTTTTTAACTCCCGTCCGGGTCGCTTCTTCTACCCAGTTGGTATATTTCTTTGCATCGTAGTTTGCTTGTTCGATGGTAGTAAATGTTTCACCATATTCGGCCTTTCTCATATAAAAAACATCACCGGTCATCAGTTTGGGAATATATGAAATCCGGTCCCATCCGAGATAAGAATCATAAGAGATGCTGACTTTCCCCTTTTTACCAACTTTGGTAGTAATCAGAATTACTCCGTTTGAACCTCTTGCTCCGTAAATTGCCGCCGAAGATGCATCTTTCAGGACTTCCAATGATTGAATATCATTTGGATTAATTTCCGACATCTGGCCTGAGAACGGAACGCCATCCAAAATAATTAACGGGCCATTGGAAGCAGTTATCGAATTCTGACCACGGATTAACATGGTGGTAGCTGATCCATCAGCACTGGAACCTGTTAAGGAAACACTTAATCCGGCCACATTACCCTGTAAAGCCTGAACGATATTTGTACTTGGTCGTTCAGTAAGTTTATCCATGTTTACAGAAACTACTGAACCCGTAATATCACTCTTTTTCTGGGTACCATAACCAACAACTACTATCTCATCCAGCGTTGAAGCTTCCTGCTGCATTTCCACAACCAGTGTTTTCCTGCCTTTCAGTTCTACTTTTTGAGTTACATAACCGATGTATGAAAATTGCAGGATTGCATTATTGTCGGCTACTTTCAGTGTGAAGTTACCATCGGTATCAGAAATTGTTCCATCCTTAGTACCCATAACCATAATGGTCACCCCGATTAAAGTTTCGCCGGAACTTGCATCTGTCACAGTACCTTTGATTTCAATGGTCGGATTACCTGCTTTTGTATTGCCTGAATTTTGCTGTTGCGGGAAGGCCATCGCAAAAACCCCGGAAAACAGAAGCATATATAACATTATGCTTACCTTCTTAAGCATCTGCAACTTTGTGACTTTAGATTTCATAATGATCAATTTTTAGAGGTTTTAAAGGCTTACTTATTTAGTATCGTAGATTTCACTTTGGACATACAGCGGTATACCGGAATTTCTCCGGCTGAATTTGCTTTAATCATTTTATAGATAACAAAACCGTTTTCCATCTCCGGTTCCAGAGTTGAGACAGCAATATTTGTATTTTTTTGTGCGGTTGAAATCACAAAACTCCCTTTGGGAAACAGCATTTTCTTTTTTGAAATCTGATAAATAGCTTCTTTCCGGATTTGCGGATTTGTGGTATCAGGATTTATTTTAAAAACTTCAACATTCAGAGTGACATCGGATCTCAGGGTGTCGGTTTTAAGGCCTAATATTTGCAATTTCTGAACGATTGAAGCATTTCCGGGCAATAAGATATACGCTTTAGGCCTTTGCCGCTGAGAAACAGATGACTGTTTATTGGCATCTTCAATTTCGACTTTTAAAGGAAAATATTTTGCATTTTCTACATCCAGAAAATTCACATCTGCCTGGTATTCAGCCGGAACTGAACTTAAAACAATGGGCGTTTTACCTTTTTTTGTTTCATGGATAGCAGATTCAACTGTTTTAAGGACTTTATTTTTATTCTTCAGGCTTGTTTCGAGTATGCTTGAGGCAACCAGGTATCCCGAATATACTCTTCTTTTGTACGAATCTTTGCCCAAATTTATTCCCCTTATTTCAAAAAGTATCGAAACTGCATTCGTGAGACCAAATGACGATGAACTTGAGCGGGGGCTGTCGCCACCCATCTGCAGGAAATTCACACCATTTTTCCGGGTATTGGGAACAAAATACATATTTGAAGTCAGTTCGTGGTTTGAAAGTGCTGCTGCTACATCCTTCAGATAGACGTCATTAGTTAAAGCGCGCAGTTGCGCCGGAATATTCAGGTTGCCGCTCGGCAAAAAGAGAACATCCTGCGAAATGCATATTTTTTCGGATGAAAAACTCTCCAGTTCTTTCCTGAATGGCCTGAATTCGTGAAAATCGATAGCCACTGCAGGCGAAAAATCTGTAAAAGCCTTTTTCAGAAAAACAGATTCGGTTTGCTCCAATGTTACCTGGTCACGGTTCAGATCGGCTCCATTATCGTTGTAGCGTTTTTGTTTTTCATACCCGTCAATATTCGCCATGGGGATAAATGCAAAACTGACATTATTAAGTATTGAATCGATATTGCCTGTATTTACCAGGTTTTCGATAAACATTAAAAGACTTTCGGTTCCGGCAGGTTCATTTCCATGCAGACCGCCCTGCATCCATATTTTTATTTTTGAATTCTTACTCTTATTTTCCAGGTAAACAACCGGTATCTTTTTCCCCGACATACTCTCACCGCAAAACCCTATTCTCATAAAATCACTATGCTTTTGAGCAAGTGGCTCAAGAAAATTCATCATATCATCGTATGTCATAAAACCTTCCGCTTTGCTGAAACCGGGAGTATTTATTTCAATACCGGGATCGGGGAAAAATTTTGACACGAGTTCTTTTGATTGAATTTGTCCGCAAACCGGACGGCTAAAAGCAATCAAAATCAGTAAGGTGAGAAATTGTACAGGAGTAATTTTTCTCATTTTTCGAAGTGATTATATATGATTACTTCACTCTCTTTCATCATTCTGTTTCCTTTGGCAATAACTTCAGTTAAATTGAAATCCTTGTCGAAAAAACACAAATCCGCATCAAAACCTTTTACCAGTTGTCCTTTATGTTTTAATGAAAGATTTCGTGCCGGGTTTGTTGTTATCAGTTTAAATGCATCAGTAATTGACATACCGGCCTCCCGGATCAACTCGATAACTTGTTTTAAGTTCAGATCTACGGGTGCTTTATAGAGAGTTACTATTTCTCCGTTAGCATTTTTCTTAGCCATGCCTGCATTTCCATCGCTGCTCAAAGTGATATTGTTAATGGAAACACCTTTTTCCAATGCATACAACACCTGCTTATATGGCATATCGTATTTGGTTCCCCCGGTCGAAATATCAATCATCCCTCCAAGTTTTGCAAATTCAATGCCCTGTTCGAAAAGCAGTTTTGTCCTGCCAACATGGGTTGGGGAAATATGATGAATAGGGAAATGATATTTTTTCACCAGGTCAAGCAAAATATCCATGCGGCTTTCGAGTGCGCCCAGATGCACATGCAAAATTCCGCCTTTACCCGAAGTAAGTCCACCTACATGAACTTCGCGCAGCAATTTCAACAATTCATTTTCGGTAGGGAAAGAAGCTCTTTCGTCACTTATTGCTGTTTTACATCCGATTACTTTATCAATAAAAATCATATCCTCGAGCACGCTGTTCATCATTGAGGTAGGCGGATAACCAAAGTAACTGGTTAACATGTATGCAGTAATACCCTCCTGGTCCAGGGCTTTCACTTTAGCATATAAACCCTCCAATGACCGTGTAATGCCATCCGTACCAAGCATTCCTACCACTGTAGTTGTTCCGCATTGAATCAGTTCACTAATGTTTATCTCCGGTGTCATTGACGAAAAGGCCTGCTTCCCGCCGGCACCGGTTATGTGAATATGCTGATCAATAAGACCGGGAGTTACAATCATACCTTTTGCGTCGATGTGCTCAACAGCCATTGAGCCGGTATCAATACTTTCTTCGATAGCAAGAATCTTGTCGCCTCCAATAAGAATATCCTTTTTGCCCAGATAATCAGGGGAATATACTTCTGCGTTTTTAATTAATTTGAGCATCATATAAATGAATTTTGGATCGTTTGGTCAAAAAACTATTGTCAATAATATATAGCTTGGCAAACAAGAGTTTAAAGAATAAAATGATAGAGTAACATTACCAGTAAAACTGTTGTTAAAGGGATGAAATTCCGTTTTGCAAGTTGATAGGGTGTAATTCCTGCAATTTCGGCAGTTGCAATTACAACACCGGCGATGGGCGATGTGGCTCTTCCTAAACTGGAAGCCAGTTGCATGGGTAGTATAATGCCTGCACTATCTACGCCCATTTTCATGGCAATGCCCGGCACAAGCGGACCAAAGGAAAAGAAAGACGCATTTCCGCTTCCCATAAGCATGGAGGCAGCAAAAATCAATATTGTCATTACGATTCCGATTCCAATGGCACCAAAGCCAAGCTCCATGGATACGTGCACCAGGCTGTTAATAAATCCAAGACTGATGAGTCCGGTTGAGAACATTTCGGCACAGATGATAAGGGTGATGACAGAAGCAAACACCTTCCCCATCGCTTCCCAGAATACTTTCAGCGAGTTGAATACTTCCTTGAAATTCCTTTTACGTATCATTTCAAAAATCAAAGCAACAAACAATGAAAAAATCATGGCGGTAGTTGTACTCAGGTTAACTGGTGGATGGAATAAAGCAAGAAATTTCGAGAATACAATCAGTAATACCAGGGGAAGTATCGGCAAAATACTGTAAATCAAGGGTGCACTTAATTTTTTATCTTTAAAATCAACAATCTCGGCTACATGATTTTCTTTTTTATCAAAATACCGGTTCACGAAAAAATACATTATAACCATTACCAATGTTAATGGAATGGCTAAAGGAAGTTGATTTTCGATGAAGTAGTGAATATTTGACTTGCCGATCAATTCGGAGGCACGGGCCGTATTGGCAGAAGATGGTCCCATATCGAATACCGTGCAGGCAGTAATAACCGAAACTGCTGATGTTTTACTTATCCCCAGGTTCACTAAAATCGGGAAAATGGATGCAACGAGTAACAATCCCAGGCCGGTGGCCGAAGGCGTGGTGATAAATAAAAGTTGTCCGACCGGAATTACCAAAGATGCCAGCAAATAAGGGTATTTTTTAAATGCCGAGAGAGGTTTCATTGAAATATAGACCAGCGATTCGCTTGCCCCGATTTTTTTCATATAAGCTACATATCCCCCTATTGTCATAATCATAAGCCCTACCCCAGCTCCCTTACTGCTGAGTAATTCCTGTATTTGCTCAAAAAGATCGAAGAATTTTAATCCGGTTGGTTCACTTAACCCAGGTAAATCCATCCCCAGAAGAAGCGCGAACGACATCATGAGTAAGCCACTGAATAGCAAAACGGCTTGTGGATTATATCTTTTATAAAGCAGATACGCAACCAAAGCGATAAAAAGTAAGCTAATGAAGGTTCCGGATAACAACATAAGATGTATTTCAAGCGGGTGAAAGATCTGTATTTAAAAAAGTCTTGACTCATAATAGCTGATTTCTTTTTAAATCTTCGAAAAAAGTAAACTTATGCAATTATGAGAATGTAAGAATGGCACTAAGTAATTCCAATTATCATTATCTTCGCCATACCAATTCTAATTATTTATTCATACCAATATGGAAAACACATTATCCAGAATAGCGCTAGCACTTGAAAAAATAAATGAAAAGGGAAAGCCGGGGCATATTCTTCCTGCTCTTTACCAGAGAATTTATGTTCTGATTAAAGATGCCATATTAAATAATGATATACCGGAAGGAAGCCTGTTACCTTCGACACGGATTCTTGCCGCCGAACTGAAAGTATCACGCAGTACCATCCTGAAAGCATACGAACTCCTGTTGATCGAAGGTTATATAGAATCATTGGTTGGATCAGGACACAAGGTTAAGGGGATAAACAGGGAAAGTGAAAAGCCCGATCCAAAAAGCTTTAGCAAATTCGGTTATCCCGATCTATCGGAAACCGGGAAGTCATTCCAGAAAAATGTACCGCTTTTAAACAGTACCGACGATATAGGAATAGCGTTCAGACCCGGTTTACCGCCGCTTGACATATTTCCTGTAAATCAATGGAAAAACCTTAGTAATTTGTATTGGCGGCATATAAAATCTTCATCCCTCACCTATTCTGCTTCTTCCGGGTCCGACCAGCTAAAAAAAACGCTAGCTAATTACCTGAATTTCAGCAGAAATATCAAATGTGATCCCAGGCAAATAATTATTGTCTCGGGCTCTCTTCAGTCGCTATACCTGATCGGAAATGTAGTGCTCAACCCGGGAGATTACGCGACCATTGAGAATCCCACCTTTCCAAATGTTATTTCCATTTTTAAAGGTCTCCGCTCCAATATCCAGACTGTATCCATTGATCAGGATGGCTTAAAAGTGAGCGAACTAACCACACAAGGTCACATTCAATCAAAATTGCTTCATACCGTCCCATCCTGTCATTACCCGACCGGAGTAAGAATGAGTCTCGAACGCAGGTTGGAATTATTGAAATGGGCTAACGAAAACAAAACAATTATTATTGAAAACGATTATGAACACGAAGTTAATAACTATAAAGACTTCCTTCCTTCGTTATTCAGTTTGGATAAAGAGCAAAGAACTATTTTCCTGGGTACTTTCAACAGGCTTTTACATCCTTCAATTCGCGTGGGCTATATGGTTGTTCCGTTTTATTTACTCGATGCCATGGAAGCCTTGCTCAAACATTCACACCGCTTTGTTCCTATATCCATACAGGTCGTTTTAAAAGAATTTATTGAAAAGAACTACCTTTATAACCATGTAAAAAATGTAATTGAAGTTGCCGAAGAGCGTAAAACAATATTTATGAATACTTTCAACGAATGCTTTGGTAAATCAATGTCACTCGATCAAATCAGTACTATCAGAAGTCTTCATCTTTTAGCCAGGCTGAACGATCAAATTCAGGATAAGGAAATTATTGCAGAATTTGCGAAAAGTAATATAGTAGTCCATTCCTACAGCAAATGTTTTGCTGATTTGCCTGAAGAGCAAGGTTT
>JBBSBT010000009.1:0-17671 GCA_038250985.1 Bacteroidales bacterium | reverse complement strand
TGCATCGCGGAATAAGATACAGAATGCAGCCCATGCAAACAACATACTTGTAAATGAAAAGCCTGTTAAACCAAACTACCGGGTAAAACCGCTTGATGTCATCTCCATTGTGCTGGCTTACCCGCCCCGAGATACGGAAATACTGGCTGAAGATATCCCGCTGAATGTGGTATATGAGGATGATGATGTTCTGGTGATCAACAAAGCAGCCGGTATGGTTGTGCATCCTGCACATGGCAATTATACCGGCACGCTGGTTAATGCACTGGCATACCGGTTTAAAAGTGAAGGCATTGTGAGTGAAACCGGTCCTTACCTTGTACACCGTATTGATAAGGACACATCGGGATTGCTCCTTGTGGCCAAGAATGAACTTGCACAAAGCATATTGGCGCGTGGTTTTTTCGATCACAAAATCGACCGTAAATACCAGGCCCTGGTGTGGGGCGATTTCAAGGAAGAAGAAGGAACAGTTACAGGACATATCGGCCGTTGCCTTCGCGACAGGCTGATCATGGATGTTTTTCCTGATGGCAGTCATGGCAAGGAAGCTATTACACACTATCGTGTGCTGCGCAGGTTTCACTATATTACACTTATTGAGTGTACCCTCGAAACGGGACGTACGCACCAGATACGCGCCCATATGCAGCATATCGGACATACTCTATTCAACGACTCACGTTATGGCGGCGACCAGGTGCTGAAAGGTACCACGTTTACAAAATACAAACAGTTTATACAGAATTGCTTCGAGGTATGCCCGCGCCAGGCCTTGCACGCAATGTCACTGGGTTTTGCGCATCCCGCCGACGGACGTAAAATGTATTTTGAAACTGAATTACCCGACGATATGAATGCAGTAATTGATAAATGGGACCGCTATGTAATGAAGAATGATCCTGATGAGGATATGGAATAAAAAAAAGAGGTCAGGTAAGAGGCCTCTTTTTTTGTAGTTCATTATATCAAATTATTCCATAGAGAGTTGAAGACTAAGACAAATAATAAGTTCATAAAGCTATAGAATACATGTAAGATTAAGACTGATACAAATAATGATACTCTTAGCAAATACTTCACCTATTGCTAACTTTTTAAAAGGGAGTTCAGTTAGTATTATCGTTTCAAAATATACCTTGCTGAAATTGCTCCATAACCGGCTCTGAATCTGTTATAATTACCATACGGATAATCCCACGAATCAGCAACCACTATAGTAGGGGCCCAGTCGATACTAAGATTTAATGGGATATCGTCGAATGTATAATCTAATCCCACTACTCCAGAAATGCCTAATTCATAATATCTATTATAACCTACATAACCATAATTCCACGTAGTAAATGATCCTCCGGCTCCCCAATACCATTTGAGATTGTCAACAGAAGGGATTGGCATATGCTTAAGATAATAAGCACCAGCAACAAAACCGCCCCATCTGATACCGCCAAACACATCGACTGCTGAGGATTCGTTTAAAAAAGTCTTATAGGTTGCAATCAGACCATATCCAAGTTTGCCACCGATTGCCGATTTATAATCCTGTGCTTTGCTAACTGAGGTAACAAGGAACACAATCAGAATAATTGCTAAAATTTTTGTTTTCATAGAATTCATTTTTAAGTTAAACATTGATCGATAGTTTGAACAAAGATAAGAAGGAAAAGTTTGAATTGTTCCCCACGCGAATAAATAAAATACATTAAGATTTAAACTGGGCCTGTTGAATAATTATGTTAAATTCCCTGTAATGAGGGGTAGCAAACCGATATTGGTGTTGTATAAGTTTAACAAAAAATCATTATAAACCCCTTTATATCAATATAAAAGGTTTAACAATTTCAATTTCTTATATATTCAAGAATTCGAACCCTAATAGTCAGTTTTTTTGAGGATTATTCAGTACCTGATCCCTTCAGTGATTTGAATCAAGCCAATACAGTTAAAATAAAGATCCATAACGCCCGGATTATTGTACCTTATTTTTTCTTTTTATAATAATCCTCCAGATCTTTTTTTGCCAACTTCGTAAAGGATTCTTTTTCATCATCGGTAAGTTGATTATTATTATGGGCTGAACTTTCCATGATCGCCAGGCGGGCCCTTGCATTGGTCACCTGGTCGAGTGCCAGGCTAATGCGGAAGATGTAAAGCTGAAAGAGTAAATTCTCAGGATATACAGCTAACAACTGGTTACAGTACTTTGCAGCTTCCATATAATTCTGATACACATCAAAATTAATTTTCATCAGGAAATATTTGGCTTCCTGGCTTATTTCAAAGTCAGCAGATTGTTCCGCTGTTTTAATATACAGCAGTCCTTTTTCCATATTGCCCGGCGTATAATAATACAGGACAGGAGATAGTAAAGGCATTTTTTCCTTGGCATAGCCTGCAAAAAAATAATAAAGCCCCGAAGTAAGATAAAAGGGTTTGTATTGTTCTTCACGCCCGAATGATACTTTGAGCAGGGAATAGTAGCGCGAAAGATCCGTCAGTGCCGAATAATACGAATAATCAAGCAAGCTAACACGGGCGCTGTATGCATAAACTGAAATCAGCAGGAAAAGCTGTTCATCATTCCAATCCGCTTTATCCTTTGAATAAATTGTTTTAATCTTTTCGATACGTTTTGATACCAGGGAAGAAAACCGATCATTTTTTTCACCCGAAATCAAGCGCCACCAATAATAATTTACTACTGCAAGATTGAACCGGAGATCGTTGGTATAATATGTATCATTTGCCCGGATCAGCGAGTCAACTTCATGAAAATGAAAATGATATGTCGCCTTATAAATTTCATTAACCACCGGGTTGGAAAGCGGGGGAACAACTTTACATGCAAACGAAGTATTCAGCATTAAAGTGAGTGCTGATAATAAACAAAACCGCAGAATTTTAACTTTTGTGATCGTCATTGCAATGCAGGTTGGTCGAGGAAATGTACTATATGTGCCAAAATCTTATTTTTCTCATATTGCTGTTTTGATTTTGTAATTTCATAAGCTTTCTGATAACCGCCCATGTAATAACGCTGAAACCATGGACCAATAATTACAAAGGAATCAAAAACAGATAAGGAGCCCGTGATGGCAACGCCGGCGGTTATCAGCCCGGTAATGAGGAGCAGGGAGTTTAACCCGTCACGGTAATCACCTGCAATCATCTGCCCCGAGCCAGGAATAATTATACTTAATAGCCTGGATCGGGCCGGGCTGTATTTCTTTTCAATTTTCCTGATGCGATTGAAATCCGAATTCAGAGTGGCAACCAACTCAAGGTTTGAAGTATCAGTACTCTTCAGGAAATACAGTTTCGATGTGTTGTAGTCGCCGAGGTAAAAATATGTCATACCGTATAACAAATCGAATTGTAATTGCTGTAAGGCATTCAGGTTATTGCCATATGACATCAGATCGATAAGAGCTTCCGGATACTGCCGTTCAAAAAGCTTGCATGTAACCTTGCGTGCAATAATATCGGGCAATATACTGTCGCTTTGAGCCTGCACCGAGGCCAGGTCGTAGTAATAATAAGCATCTTCGTAATTTTCTTTCAGGAAATAGCAGTCGGCCAGTTCTTTGTAAACACCGGGAAATTTATTCAGCTCATCAAAAAACTGTATCCTTTTCAGCGACTTTATGGCAATATCATAATTCCCCTTACGGCTTTCGAAAAGGGCGAAAGCATAGGATTGTTCAGGCGTCTGAGCTGTTAAAAACGCTGGTATTATACTACAAAGTATCGTTAAAAACAGAACGGATCGCCGTATGAATTTTCTTCCTGAGTGTACCATTGTATTTATTTGCCGATTTAAAAGAACCGTAAAGATTCCCAAGATAAAATGTTGTTGCTACGCTTGTATAGGCAATAAAAAAACCACTGTTTTTTCCATACCTGTTATAACCCCGTATAGCCTGAAACGCGCTTCCGCCAACAAAAATAAATGAAAAAAGCCCGTCTTTCCAGTTATGTGTATAAGCTTTTCCGAGGCCTGGGACCACTGCGGAGAGCGCAAGCGCTAATCCAGGACTTTTGTACCGGGTGGTATTAATGCGGTTGAACACATCTTCGTACCTGGCAGCCATCGGGGGATCTTTCTGCTTCATATCGGCGAAGGTCTTTTGTGCAGTTTCCCATTTATAATCAAGGAGTTCCAGGTTCAGGTCCAGGTAAAGTTTATCATTACCGGTTAAGGTATTACTTCTGTTAATAAATTTTTGTGCCTGGTAAATAGAATTTAGGGAGACCAGTGCTTTTGAATATTGCAGGGCATAGTTCCTCGGCATGGCCTGCATATCAGGAAATAAGCTATCCATCCGCTTAGTCACCATGGAGAACTCATTGCCAAGAAGGTATGACCGGATGAGCTGAAATTTAACAGAATCGTTATCGCGGTTATAAAAAAGTACCCGCTCCAACTCTTCTGAGGCCAGCTTATATTGTTTCGAATCGAAAAGGTATTGCCCGTATTTCTTCGAATGTTGATAATCGTAAAGATTTTGAGAAAAAACCGTATTTACGTGAAGAATAAATACGACGAAAATACTGAGGATACGGAGCAGGAATTTCGTTTTTAAAAAACGACTCAATATATTCGTAATCTGATATTTAGCAGTAACCACAAGCAGGTCAGTTTTTGAGGAAATTAAAAACAATTATTATCAGGTCAGCAGGCAATATGTTCAGGGATTATCAATCAGCAATCTCTGTTCTGTATCAAACTCATAATCTTCAGGCGAAAGTCCGTTGCAACGTGTCAGCCTATCGATGGCATCCAGGAAGCCCTCAAAAATACCTTTCTTTTTAATCGTTTCGATGGCATATACGGAACAACTGGGTGTAAAAGTGCAGCTTTTCTGATCCTGGGAGGAGAAAAAACTTTTATAACCCACAAAGAAACCGGTCATAATAACCTGAAGCTCGTTGGAACAATCACTAAAGTACGGCGTGAAGTTATGCCGGTGCTCGGCAACTTCGTTACTGGCCAAAAGGCTGTCGAACGGGATAAGTTGTTGTGCCTGTGCAACTCTTCCCGAAACCAGGCTACCTGCGAGGAACAGTATAATTATACAAATCTTCATCCCAATTGTTTACTTTAATATTTTTGTAGGTGGTTAACTGGTGTATTTCCTGCCCGTCCTCTTTATACGAGAAGTTAATAATCTCAGTAGGAAATGCAAAACTCCCGATGGTTATATAATTTGAAAATATCTGTTTCCCGATCATCCTCTTTTTTACATTATAGAATACCACACCATACAGTTTGTTGTCGACAACCGATATTTTAATATCTCCGAGTGTATTTTCGTATTCTGCCAAAGGCGACCAGGTCGAAATCACCATATTGTCTTCTTTTACTACGGATTTAACTTTATAAACTGATTTTTTCAATCCATAATCTTTCAGGTTGTTATTGAGCGAAAGATTGAAAATAGAAAAATCAACAAACCCGGGAACTAAAGGGCTCTTTTCAATTTTATCCTTCGTAACCCTATACATAAGAGTATCCTGGAAAAGCCAGGTTTCCTTTTCAGGAAAACGGATATTATAAATAATTTTATTTTTCATCCGGTCGAAATACACTTCGCCCATGGTAAGGCTCGATTTTCCATCGGTACTTTTTTCCTTTATCGAAAAATCAGCCCGCACACGGTAATAAGCTTCCTTTTGAGCTACCGATATTGCAGGCAAAAAAATAATTAGTGCAATTATTAGCTGTTTGATCCGCATTTTCATTTAGAGTAGGTTTACAACAATATATTCATCAAATTTAAAAAAGATTTTATATCCGGTTGAGAATTATTTTACATGCGTTGTATTGAATTACATTTCCATTTTACACAACAGGTAAACGGATACTAATCCAATTATTATTTACCTTTAAGGCTTGTGTAAGCACAAATGCCGGCCCTGAATACAAATCATTGCCGGCACAATTCAACATAATTTCAGAGAAATACAGGCGATTAAGCGGATAACAATATCTATATCTATCACATTCCGGAATATCCGTAATAGGAAAAAAACAAGATAAAATAAGCTACTGAGATTAATAATTCAGCACCACCGGTAACCAGGCAACCCGTCAGGGCTCTTTTGGTTTCGACCTCGTCTTTTTCGGAAATAATATAAACCGCTAAAATTCCTATCGGGCCAAAAATACATCCCCACCAGAAACCGGGAATACCCAGTGCCGGATCCATCATCATGCTGTGGGTAAGATTCAGATCACTGAATTGAGCCGGAATAAGATCCTGATTTTGCATTTCAGTAAAAGTGAGAAAACCATTATCAATAACACTTTGCTCAAGCCGGTTCAGATCACTGAATTCTTCCAGAAGAACGTCCTTATCATACCTGAAATCATCAACTGTGTTTGCCCTAAGCCTATTAAATCCAAGGCAGACAATAATGACTGCAATCAGTATAATCCCTTTTTTCATATTGTTTATTGTTAGTGAAATATTCAGTTTTTTTTGCTGAATGAATTTATTTGAGAAACTTGAACAGATCGATAAAAAACCGTTGCCTGTTTTTTCAGTTAAATATATAATTAATTATGACTGGAAAAGAAACAGGTACAAAGACAAAGAAAATTGCCTCTATACCTGTTCAATGTTCTTTTGCCGGAAAAAATATTTAAAATCAGCTATTTAAAAGCACGTTTCAAATAACAAGAATCCCCGACTTTATCCTACCAGTTGCTTTAAACTAATTCCGGCTGTCAGATTTATTACGATGTCCGCATTAGAATTAATAATAACCAGAAAGACATTTTTATAACAACGATTGTAAACGCCTGGAATAAACCTGGTGAAGCAAATTAATAGCCAAAACTATTATTTAAAGCCACGACCCAGATAACTTCCCATACAATCCAGACACCTGCGCTGACCAGACAGCCATACAAAGCTTTTTTAACTTCGGCTTTGTCATTATCAGTCACAGCGTAAACAACGAGTATCCCAATCGGTCCCAATACACATCCCCACCAGAAACCAGGAATCCCTAATGCCGGTTCCATCATCATAGTTGTAAGACTCAGGTTACTGAACTCACTGGATAACATATTATTACTCTTCATTTCCGACAAGGACATAAAACTATTGTCGATTACGGTCTGCTCAAGCACATTCAGGCTGGCAAATTCATCCTGAACTTGTAGTTTGTTGTATTTAAAATCATCAGCTTGATTAGCCAAAAGTCCCTGGCAACTCATGAAGATTGCCATAGCAGCAATTAGTAGAATTTTTTTCATAATGAAAGTTCCGGTTAATGAATGATTTGTTTTAATTAATAGTCATAACAAATATAAGTAATATCGACAGGAAAACAACAAAAGTGTTAAAAAATATTTATTTATTAACAAAAGAAAATTTGAGAAAAACAACAACAAGATTATAACTATTTGATATTAAATTTCTTACATAATAATATTAAATATATGTGTTTGAAAAAAATATTTGATATACTGTCAATTCATATAGAAATCAATTTCGTAATGAGGCATAATTCAGGCTAAAATAAAGCACATTGCTAATTAACTTCTGCAAAATAAAGCTGATTATCCTTCCGAAATAATATTATAAACTGAATCTCTTTCGGCCGGAATACGCCCGGTTTTTTTAACCAGTTGCCTGATCTCATCACTGCTGAGTGAAGGATTCTGATCACCTGCACCGGCAAGCGAATATATTTTTGTTGAATCGTTAATAGTTCCATCCAGGTCATCAACACCAAAAGCAAGCGACAATGCGGCCATCTCCTTCCCTATCATGGGCCAGTAGGCTTTTAAATGTGGTATGTTGTCAAGATAAATGCGCGAAACGGCATAATTACGGAGATCCTCAATAAGAGAGACCTCTTCGATGTTTGACATTTCGTTGTTTTTATTCTTGAATTTTAACGGGATGTAGGCATTGAACCCTCCCGTACGGTCTTGCAATTGCCTGAGCAATTCCATATGGTGAATACGGTGTTCAAAGGTTTCAATATGTCCATAGAGAATTGTAGCATTGGTGGGAATACCCAGCCTGTGTGCAGTTTCGTGAATTTCGATCCAGGCTTCGGTCGAAGATTTTTTTCCGCAAATCTGTTCCCTGATCGTATCATCAAATATTTCGGCACCTCCGCCGGGTAACGAATCAAGACCGGCATCTTTCAAAAGCAGAAGTCCCTGCTCAAAACTCAAACCCGATTTCTGCGCCATATATTCAATCTCTATAGCAGTATATGCTTTGATATGTAATGATGGCCGGGCTTCACGCACACGTTTTATCAAACCGGCATAATAATAAATATCACGTCCCGGATGCACGGCGCCAACAATATGAACTTCAGTAATTTCATCACCAAGGCTAACCACGGTTCTCACCATTTCATCTATCGAAAGTTCCCACGATTCCTTACTCTGGTGATGTGAATAGGAGCAAAACTTGCAATCGTACACACAGATATTGGTAGGCTCAATATGCACATTACGGTTGTAATAAACATAATCCCCTGCAACTCTTTTTCGTACCTGGTCGGCAAGCAGTGCCAGCAACGAGGTATCAGCCTCACGGTAGAGCAATATTCCTTCTTCGGGAGTAATACGGGTGGCACCAAGAACTTTTAATGCTATAGCTTTTATCCGGCTATCCATAACCGACGCTTCAATTATTTCGGAAATCATCATCTGTATTTATATCAATTACCTGGTCTGGTTTATGCGGAAATTAAAATCCCCGTCAATGAACCACGACTACTTTATGCGTTTGTACCTGGTTGCCCTGAATAATCCTGAGAATAAAAACATTGCCATATTCCGGCAATTTTATATTGTAAACCGATGACGTTGCACCTGAGTATGTAAAATGTTGGGCAATTTTACCCAGAGCATCGAATACATCAATTGTAATCGGATTTTCATTATTAATATCAGCGAGGATATTCACATCACCCTTGCACGGGTTAGGCGACACTACGGCCCTTACATCAATAAACTTTTCTTTGACAATGGAATCTGAATTATACGAATTTTTTACAACCAGTTTTACATTCATTTCACCATACCGCTCGAAGACTATGCCTGAAGGATTTTGCAATGTCGACTCGGCAGGTTTGCCACTCTGAAAATACCAATGCCACTGATCAGGCTTTCCGGAAGACAGATCCTGGAAATCGATAGTTCCACCGACAGGAACCACAAAACTATTGGCTGAAAAATCAGCAACAGCTAGTTTGGTATTAAATGAACCCGGCATCTTGATTATTCCTGTGTTCCCTGGATCGAGCCACGGTTTAAGTTGCTGACTGTCAATGGATCCGTTTGAAATCCAGGAATAGGGTACTTTACCAAACAGATCTTCGCCGGCGGTATTCAAGCAAGAGGAAGGCCCCCCTGTCAGGGTTCCGACTACCAATCCTTCATCATCAAACAAAGGGGCTCCGGATGAACCTCCTTCGGTAACACCAAATCCATGCGGAGTGGAAGCCCATGTTACCTGCCAGTGTGTATTTGGAATTGACCCCCATGTACTTAAGCCGAGCGGAGTTTTATATGTAGATATTTTTTTAACATCTCCGTCAGGTTGGTGTATACAAACCCCTGCGGATGAGTTGCCATTGCCTGCATCCCATCCGCAATAAAAAGGATTGTATTTGGCAGGTATATCACTAATTGATTTTAATAATAAAAAATCAGAGCCGATATTGGGAAGTCCAGCTGAAGTAGCGAGTTTCTGGGCCCCAACTATGGTTAATTCAGCAAGAGCTATGGTAGGAGAACAATTTACAGATTCATAATTAAAATAGAATACCCAATGCGTATAGTCAGCTGCAGATGAATAGGCACCGCTATTTTCGTCTTCGCTGCAGTGGCCTGCCGTAAGCAGCAACCCGCTGAAATCCTGCAATGTGTTATTCAACAAACTCCCGGAGCAAAGAAAATATTTATTAGCTACCTTAGTCAGAATTTTAACAACGCCCTGCTTTTGCTTTTGCCAGTTCTGCCCTTCCTCACAATTTATATTCACTTCGCAACTACCTGACAAACCAGATTTGGTATCCATAAAACCAGGGGCAATAAACCCGCGATACATGTAAACGATCCCTGAGATATCAATTACGGCCGTTTCCCTGGTCTTCTGCGGTTCATAATATTCAACAATAAGTTCATCGCCTTTCAACGGTCGTGTTGTAAAAGCCGTTTGAAGAATTTCCTCCGAAGTGATTGCACCAATTATATACGTATGATCGGGGGTATAAACAAAGATATCAGTGCCTTCAGGCAAATTTAATTGACTGTAGTTCAGACCTATAGCTTGTGCCCCTGCACATCGTATCGTTGCTCTCCATATACGCCCCCCCCCGGGGAGTTCGTTCCATTGTCCGTTTTGAGCAGATGATAATGTTACGGGAACTTCAACTCCGACCCTGTAAGGTTTTTCGAGATTGGCATCCTCCAAATCTTCCTTCTGAATTGATATCATATCGGGTGAAGCAATATCAATAAGTTGAAGCCGGGATTTCAGACTTGTCTGTAAACTGAAACTCCTGGGCATTCCTCCCCGGTCAACCTGGCAATAAGCTGACTGGGATGCAAACTCAAAGAAAAGGAAAACAATAAAGGGGAGTATGTACTTCAATGGATGTTTAGCTATAAATTTCTACAAAAGTAATACAAAAAACCTGACCTCCGGAAAAACCCGGAAAACGGCAAGCCGGTAATTTTAATATGCTCATACAGAATTATTTCAGCTACACTAAACAGAAAGGGAAGCAAAAATCCGCCCAGGCATCAACGGGATTATGCCGGCAGCAACGGCATACTCAAACATCTGTATTATAGCCTGTTTGCCTTGTATACCGAGGCTGACTGAAAACGCATTAACATACAGATCGATATGCTGCTGCATCACGGCATCGTCCATTTCGCGGGCATGGCAGCGTATAAACTCATTTAATTCACCTTTACGGGAATTGGCATATTCAATACTTCGACGGATACTCCGGTTAACTTTTGCTATCACATCATCCCCCAGCCTGCTGTGCGCGGCTATTCCACCCAATGGCACAGGTGAGCCTGTCAGCGTTTCCCAGTATTCACCCAGGTCGATAAGTTTATGAAGCCCTTTCAGCTGGTAGGTAAACCGGCTTTCGTGAATAATAACCCCGGCATCAACTTCGCCATTCAGAATTGCATTTTCAATATCCGAAAAAAGGAATTCTTTTTTTTGAACCGGCTCTTTCATTGCCAGGGAAAACAAAAGGTTTGCCGTAGTATAAGCGCCGGGAATGGCAACCGTTTTACCGACCAGTTCTGTAAAATGTTTTATTTGTTTACTAATCACCAACGGCCCGGCACCAAAACCGAGTGCTGCACCCGAATCAAGCAAGAGATATCGGCCTGCCAGGTGCATAAAAGCGTGAAAACTCAACTTGGTAACATCCGGTACTTCCATGAATGCTTTCCCGTTCAGTTTCTCGACATCGTCTAAGAAATAATCGAATTCAAGACCTTCGGTATCTATTTTTTTATGAACCAAAGCATCAAAAATATAAGTATCGTTGGGGCAAGGAGAAAAGCCAAGGGTGAGTTTCATTTTGAGGATTGGGTTTTGTGAGGGTTTGAGAAGAAGGAGTGGTCAGGCGGTTGTTGAGGATTGAGTTATTTGAGAGATTGAGAGGACTGAGTGGTCAGACAATGGTCAGGCAGTGGTCATTCGGTTGTTGAGGATTGGGTTTTGTGAGGGTTTGAGAAGAAGGAGCGGTCAGACAATGGTCAGGCAGTGGTCATTCGGTTGTTGAGGATTGGGTTATATGAGAGATGGAGAAGTCGGAGTTGTCAGGCAATGGTCATTCAATAGCCATACAATTGTTAATCAGCAGTTTAGATTACTTCATTATTCGTTATTCATTATTCGTTATTCGTTAATCGTTATTCATTATTCGTTATTCATTATTCGTTATTCGTTATTCATTATTCGTTATTCATTATTCGTTATTCATTATTCGTTATTCGTTATTCGTTATTCACTATTCGTTATTCATTATTCATTATTCGTTATTCATTATTCGTTATTCATTATTCGTTATTCATTATTCGTTATTCATTATTCACTATTCATTATTCAATATTCATTATTCACTATTCGTTATTCACTATTCACTATTCATTATTCAAATTGCCAGTGTCAGACACCCTGCGGGTGTGCAGACACTCTTCATTATTCATTCAAAAGATCAATCAGAAAACGATTAAGATTATTCACAGCCAACGGAATATCCCATTTTGAAACATCACGTTGCTCAATGTAATTTGAAACACTTCGCACCTGTATATATCTGGATTTATGCATTTTACACGAATACATAAAGGCAGCGCCTTCCATAGATTCGATATCGGCAGGATGCCGTTGCAAAAAGGCTTTTATACTCTGGCTGTTTCCGTGCACCGTATTTACAGTAACGCCTGTAGCAATCTGCAATCCGTAAATACCAACACTATTAAATACTGAATCATTTTTAAGCTTTCCTCCGTCAAATGGAAATTCATCCTGATCGAGGAGCTTTAAGTCAACAATTGAAAGAAAATGCTCCCCATCTTCGACCCCGGTTTCGGGAAGACAATCGGTGGTAATATTAAGCACTTTACCAATTGGAATATCATGGTTAAAACTTCCGCAAATGCCGGCATTTATAACCGCATCGTATTTATTTTTAGCAAGTAAACTGCTTGTAAATACAGCAGTTGGCACCATTCCGACCCCGGTTATTAAAATATCAATTCGAAAATGCCTGAATTTATATCGGGTAACATGGTTTCGCAATACCCTGCCTTTCCCAAGTTCAGCGAGCAATGGTTTAATTTCGAGCGATGTAGCTGAAACTACAAGGAGTTTAATGGGTAAAGTTATATTTAACATTTTTGTTAATATGAAATTTATTTTAAGTGCAAAAGTACAAAACGATAGATAATTCAAGGTCACAAAAAAAACCAGGTAAAGTTTTTAAACTTCACCTGGTTTATCAGATTAAAAAAATCCTTTGTTGAATTAGCTCCGGATATTCGGCATTTCGAGCCCATAGCCTTTTTTCCTGTCTTCTGCTTTAAGCAGGAAAGCAAATAGTAGTGCCAATACACCAAAAGATGTAAAAATCATCATAGGTATGGTATAATCGTACGACGTAACCACCTTACCGGCGATGGTCGCAGTGCCGGTTATACAATATTTATCAAGCACCCAACCGATCAATAAAGGTACAAGCATAAGTCCCCAGTTTTGAACCCAGAAAATAAGGGCATAAGCAGTTCCCAACTGACGTTCAGGAATGATTTTAGGTACTGAAGGCCACATGGCTGAAGGTACGAGAGAAAATCCGATTCCAAGTAAAATTACATTGAAAATAGCAAAAATATAATTGTTGAAAATTGCCACCGAGAAGAGTAAATGTACAACAATAATAATTACAGCGCCAATAATCATAATAGTTGCACCTTTTCCTTTTTTGTCATAAATACCTCCAAACAACGGAGTAAGTAAAATAGTGCCAAACGGAAGCAAACCAGGAATTACCCCAGCCCAATACGGATCAACTCCGAATTTATTGACCATAAGATCAGTGGCATATTTCAGGAAAGGAAAAACAGCCGAATAGAACAAAACACACAAAATGGCGATGTACCACCAGCCTTTATTCTTTATAATAAAAAGAATATCGCTGAGTTTAAAATCTTCTTCAGCAACAACTTCTCTGCCAACATTATCGGCAGCTATGGAAGCATCCAGTTTTTTGTCTTCGAAAGTATAGAAGAAAAATGCGATCAGACCAATAGAAAGCATAATTAATGCGATGAGTATAGGGGCGGAAACATGTCCGAAATGCAAGGCAACCGGCAATGAAGTAGATATAGCAAGGGCGGTTCCCATTCGGGCGATAGATATTTGCAGCCCCATGGCTAAAGCCATTTCGTGACCTTTAAACCACTTGACAATGATTTTTGAAACCGTAATACCGGCAACTTCTACCCCAACTCCAAAAATGGCATATCCAAACGCAGCTGCCATCACCTGGGTTTTCCAGCCTAAAAGCATCGTCCCATCAAGTGAATGTGTCGAAACAGCCCAGTATTTAATTGCTGCACCTACAACCATAATAGAGGCCGCCATCACTCCAGTAAAACGGACTCCCATTTTATCAAGAATTATTCCGCCTATAATCAGAAAGAAAAGGAAAACATTAAACCAGCCGTAAGCTGAAGTAAAAAATCCATATTCAGTACTTGTCCAGGTGAGTTCATTATTAAGCAGTCCCTTGAGTGGCGCCATTGCATCGGCCATGTAATAGCCGGCAAACATGGTAAAGGATACAATCAGCAGTGCTGTCCAGCGTGCCGCTTTCGAATCCCGCAAAGTTACTCTGATGCGTTCTGTCATTTTTTCGGTTTTATTATTAGTATTGGGGTGAATTTATTTTATTGCGTGCAAAAATCGACTTTTTCCGCGAATATCAAAAAAAATATTTATCTCTTTAAAACCCTGGCTTTTGGTCAACTCTTTTAACTCATCGCCAAACATCTCATTTATCTCAAACCAAAGACTCCCTGTTTTACGAAGTTTAATTTTTGAAAGGGCGATAATCTCCCTGTAAAATATCAGCGGATCATCATCAGAAACAAACAATGCTGTATGCGGCTCATGATCAAGTACATTAGGTTGCATCAACTTTTTTTCATCGTTTGTTACATATGGAGGATTACTTACTATCAGATCGAACTGCGGCAGGGCTTTCCATTCAGATCTATCAAGAATATCTGCCCTCATGAAATTGATTTCCACTTTGTTATTTGACGCATTTTCAGAAGCTACCTGAATAGCACTCATTGAAATATCAATAGCCGTAACAACTGATTCAGGCAGATATCGCTTTAGTGAAACAGCAATACAACCGCTACCGGTTCCAATATCAAGAATATTCAGTTTGCGATGTACTTCCGTTCCTGGATCAGATTCTAATATCAAGCTCACCAATTCTTCCGTTTCGGGACGAGGAATCAAAACGTATGGATTAACGGAAAATTCCATATCCATAAAAAATGCAGTTCCAAGCACGTATTGTAATGGAATATTATTCAGTAATTTAAGAACAGAATTTTCGATTAACACAATTTTATCCTTATCAACCACAGTTGTTCCTGACAATACTCTTTGTGTTGGCGATAAATTCAAATAATATTCAAATAGCCTGTCAGCCATGGCACGGGCTTCCTCATCAGGATATAAGGCTTTTAATTTCAGCACTATAGTATTATAGATAGCCTGTATGGATTGTGCCATTAATATTTTTCGGAATTGAAGATTGAACGACAAAGATATTCTTAATATAAATAATATGACAAATATTATGCGATACCGATATCAGAAGATAAACAATTCACTATTTTTGATAAAATTTAGCGCAAAATTAACTGATCTATGAAAAAATTCTACGCCTCAGCTTTTTTCTTGTTCCTGCTGGCTTTAAGCCCGAAAGCCCAGGATTTTCTGCCATTTGCTTCGAGCAATTATGCCGGGATAACAGGCGTACAGCTTCAACCCGCTTCCATTGCTGATAGCCGCTATCGATTTGACCTGGCGTTGAGTTCAACGAGTTTCAGTATTACAAACAACTATTATGGTATTGATCCTTACCTGCTTTCACATCCCGACTTATTCAAAAATCTTGATTTTAAAGGTCCGTATGTTACACGGAACAATGACGGACAGGATAAATCGATGATTCTAAGCCTGAAACAGGATATTTTTTCTTTTATGATCTCGCTTTCGCCGAAATCGTCCATCGCTTTTACGCCCTCAGTGCGAGCCATCTTCAATTTTGATAACCTTTCGCAAAACCTGGCAGATCAGATTGATAAACTTGATAATCGGGACGAACTGGTTGGCAAACACTTCACCAACAAAAATTTAAATTTACAGCTCAATTCATGGGTTGAATACGGATTCACCTATGCCCGGGTAATTGCCGATAAGGACAAACATTTCTTCAAAGCAGGTGCTACCCTGAAAATAAACCAGGGCCTGGGATCGGGATATTTATTTATGAATAACCTGGATTTCACAATTAAGGAAAATGATACAATATCATTACATACTGATGCAAATTTCGGGACTTCTGACAACCTGGACGAGAATTTCAGTTACCGCTTTAGTGCCAATCCTTCGTTATCCTTTGATGTTGGATTTGTTTACGAATACCGGCCCAACTGGATGAAATACAAGTATGATATGGACGGAAAAACCAATCTTTGGCGAAGGGACCAGGAAAAATACCTGTTGAGGATAGGATTTACGGCTTCCGACATAGGAAGCGTTCGCTACAAGCGAAATCCTCAAAGCAGAGACTTTAAAGCAAATTATGATAATTTATATGTTGGGAATTTAGGGTTTGAATCTATTGATGATTTCAACCATTATGTTGACAGTACTTTTGTAACTCAAACCGGGTTACCGGGCAGCTATAAAATAAGCCTGCCCCTTTGCCTGAGCATGCAGGCCGATGTTAGGATTGCCAATGGGTTTTATGTCAATTTCACACCTTTTATAGCCATCAACCGTAGTGGCGATAAAGCAAATAAAGTGCATTATTTGACGGCTTACAATTTTGTTCCCCGGTTTGATAAAAAATGGCTCGGGGTATCTGTTCCATTTCAGTACAACGCATACAAACAATGGAATATCGGATTAGGATTGCGAATTGGGCCGGTATGGGTTGGTTCCAATGACGTGATTTCAATGCTTGCTTCTTCCAAATCCAGATATGGGAGTTCGGTTTCGGTAGTACTGAAAGTTCCTTTTTATTATCATCGTCCAAAGGATAAAGACAATGATCATGTATCGGACAAGAAAGATAAATGCCCCGACATTGCAGGTTTGTGGGACCTGAAGGGTTGCCCTGATACCGATGGTGATGGCATAACCGATGCCAATGACAAATGCCCGGATGTAGCCGGCCTGAAAGAATATAATGGGTGCCCTGACAGCGATGGAGATGGAATTATTGATGAAAATGACCAGTGCCCTGATGTAAAAGGACTTCCGGAATTTAATGGCTGCCCCGATAGTGATGGGGATGGAATTATAGATCAGCATGATGAATGTCCTTTCCAGGCAGGACCCGAATCCATGAAAGGCTGCCCTGACCAGGACGGGGATGGCATAGCCGATAAGGATGATAATTGCCCGACCGTGGCCGGAACACGCGAAAACAAAGGCTGTCCGTTTATTGACACCGACGGAGACGGAATAATTGATGAAGAAGACGCCTGCCCGGCTGTGAAAGGCCCGATTGAAAATCACGGATGTCCTTACCAGGATATGGATAATGATGGTATTCCAGATAAAGACGATGATTGCCCGAGCATTGCCGGTACGGCAGTTTTCAGAGGCTGTCCGGATACGGATGGTGATGGCATATCGGATAAATATGATCTTTGCCCCACAATTCCCGGAATAGCTCAAAACAATGGATGCCCTGAAATAAAAAAAGAAGAACAGGAGATTCTTAAAAAAGCATTTGAGAACCTGGAGTTCGAATCAGGAAAATCAATAATCAGAACTTCTTCATTTAGCTCTCTTGACGAGCTTGCAGGCGTTTTGAAAAAACGGTCTGAGTTTAAACT
>JBBSBT010000008.1:0-18652 GCA_038250985.1 Bacteroidales bacterium | reverse complement strand
TTATTCGGGTTGATCCTCAATCCGGCGATACGCAATTCGGGTTCAGCAAGTTCGGCTACCGAAGGAAAAGTGTTCCTTTCCATCAGCAGCATCCATTTACCGGCATCATCAACACTGGCTGAAGGAACCGGTTTTGCCATGATCAGGTCATAAATTTCTTTTGGTGGTTCCTGGTAGGTGATTTGTTCCTGGGCTTTCAATCTCATAACAGTAATAAATAATAGAAATGTTAGTATTGTTTTCATAACCTGATAATTTTGTTTGTTCAACAGAGTAATACGTATTTAAGTCACGCTGGTCTGATTTTCGGCTGCAATAAATTTCTCAAGTTCCGAGTAAAACATCTGCACGGGAAATCCCATCACATTGTAATAACATCCTTCGATCCCGGTGATCCCGATATAGCCGATCCAGTCCTGTATGCCATACGAACCGGCTTTATCAAAGGGTTTATGATGAGATACATAAAATTCGATTTCATCCATATTCAGCTCGCGGAATCTGACCAGGGTATGGGCATGAAATACAACTTTCCGGGCGGATGACTTCAGGCAGATACCGGTATAAACGGAATGTTGCTGCCCGGAAAGCTTTTTCAGCATTTCGATGGCTTCCTCTTTCCCCGAAGGTTTGCCGATATATTTTCCATTGAGCCAGACAATGGTGTCGGCTGTAACCAGTATTGAGTCAGCATTAATTAATTCGTAGTTATAAGCATCTGCTTTCAGTTCACAAAGGAACCTTGCAATTTCAGCTCCCCGGAGATGTTCGGGATATACCTCATCCACTTCAATATCCACCAGGCTGTAATGCAGACCAAGGGCTTTGAGCAACTCCTGCCTTCGTGGTGATTTCGAGCCCAGTAATAAATTGTAATGCCGGAGAATTTCCTGTTTCATCCTTTGCTGTTTATATTAATTGGTCTTTCAATAGTCATCCAATTGTTACAGTCCCGATAGCTATCGGGATTCAATGTTTCAGAGTTACAATGTTTCAGCACTTCGACTGCGCTCAGTGTGACAAGTTTCAGAGTTACAATTTCTCTTTCCATTTTAACTTTTGCACATTCGTAAATCGTAAATCGTAAATTATAAGAGTTTAAAACTGTCCTGCCACCATAGTTAAAATTCCACCCAGCATTATCCATTTCAGCAAACTGCTTAACTTATGATAATCAGTTTTTGTCTGTGACTTTTTAAGTGATAATGCGAAGTAAATCAAAGGCAAATCTACGAAAATCAGCAGCCAGGCCACGGAAATAAATCTTCCGGATTGAAAAAGATAAACCTGCGCAATTAAAAGCAGTACAAGGGTAATTGACGAGAGCGAAAGCAGAATGGTTTTAGTAAATGGTATGCCTTTAACAATTGGCAGGGATTTGCAGTCAATCAGCCTGTCGCCTTCCATATCTTCAATGTCTTTAAGTATTTCACGCAGCAAACTGAGCAGAAATGCAAATATACTGATGGCTGTGATAATAAGTGTAATAATTCCCGATGTTTCAGGCAGGATCTGCAAACCTCGTCTTTCGATCAGCCAGGCCATGGCTATGGTTCCGGCCGACATACAAGCAACGGCAATATTGCCCCAGAGTAAACTCTTTTTCAGGTACACAGCGTACCACCATACAACCACCAGCGCAACTATGAGCAAGGTTGCAGGCAACCAGTTTTTCATACTCCATGAAAGGCCTATCGAACATACTGTTGCAACCAGGCTCAGTAAAACAGCCGTTACAAATGCCGAACCCGGCGAAATTTGTTTACTGATATATTGTTTCTCCGGTTTGTTGATCCGATCCGTGATAATATCAAAATAGTCATTACTGATATACCCGGCGGAAGCAATTAAAAGGGTAGCTGTTACCATCAGAATGAAATCCAGGCTGTCCATTCCCGGACTAATTGAATAAACCGAATAAATTGGAATAAAAACCAGGTATCGCAGCATCAAAAAAGTGATTGCAATGATTAGCAGGTTCGGCACTCTCAACATATAAAAAACTGAGCGCATTTATCTTGATTAAGAAAAGTATAAAGTCAAACTCCGGATATTTCGAATATTTTAAAAACTCTAAGTACTCCAGGCACTCTAAGTTCTTTAGTCACTTCAATTCTACCAGTGATATGCATCATCATTCATCCATTTCCCCTGCACCTTAAGCACCTGCTCAATGATATCACGTACACAACCATGTCCGCCTGTCTGGTGTGAAATATAGGTTGCTACTCTCTTAATTTCTTCAACCGCATCCGAAGGACATGTAGGAACACCAACTTTCAGCATGATTTCATAATCCGGAATATCATCACCCATAAACAGTACATTTTCCTTTTCCAGGTTGTGGGTTTCAAGGTATTGATTGTATACATCAATCTTTTTGTCAATTCCCAGGAAAACATCTTTAATCTTTAGATTCTCGAAGCGGCGTTTCATCGATTCGGAATAGCCGCCTGAAATAATGGCAATCCTGTAGTTTTTCTTTATGGCAAGCTGCATCGCATATCCATCCTTAACATTGGCAGTTCGCAAGGCATCTCCGTCGCTGGTCAGAAGCACACTTCCATCGGTAAGAACGCCGTCATAATCAAAAATAAATGTATTAACTTTTAATAGTTTTTCCTTGTAATTCGACATATGATGTGGGCTGTTTTCTATTTATATTTTTTGCTTATCAGGTTGGCTAAGAGCCTGTAAAGGTCTGCATATTCAGGCATTGATGCAAGAGCCGCGATATGTTTTTCAATGGTTGTGTCATCGTGGCGCCGTGCCGGCCCTGTTTGCATTTTCAGCGGGTCGCCTTTCATGATTTTTTGTGCTGTTTCCTGTATCAAAGGATACATTATGTCCGGGGGTAGATTTGAATTATTAAGGATCTCATTACTAATAACATACATCAGGTTGGAGTAATTGCTTGCAAATACGGCTGCTATATGCAACAACATTCTTTTCTGACTGTCGGCATCATAAACTCTTGGTGAAAGTTTTAATGCAACCTGGTTTATTGCTTTCAGGACTTCAGGTGATGAGGCTTCAAGCAGGAAGGGAACATCGGCGAAATGAACCGCAGTTTCTTTCGAAAAAGTCTGGAGGGGATAAAGGACACCGTAATGCTCAAACGAGTGTTTCAGTATATCCATTGCAACAGAACCGGCAGTGTGTACAACTATTCCGTCAAATTTCCCGATGCTGCGGGCCACATCATTAATAGCATCATCGGCAACGGCTATAATTATCAGGTCCGACCCTTCGCGCAAGCCGGCGATATCGGCACAAGCGACTGAACCACAGCTTTTAGCAAGTTCGTCGGCATTCGTATATTCACGACTCCAGACATGGCTGATATGGTAACCCTTTAATTTTAATTCAAGGGCAAGATGCCAGGCAACATTGCCTGAACCGGCGAAGGCTACATTTTTAATGCTTGTCTGCATTAATGCAATGATATTTTCTTCTGGTTTGAATATGTCAGGCTTTTATTTCTGTATCTTTATTTTTACCCATAGTACGACGCATGATCGTATATGTTAACCCACTGAACAGTACCACAATGCCAAACCATAAAACCGCAATATAAGGGAAAATTATTGCTTTCATAACAATATAATCCTGCTGCTTTTCATATACTCCGACATGTATGGCCTTGGAATCAGTAGCCACCCCTTCGAACCGAAGTTTCAGATTCAGTGGATCGATTACTCCATCAACCTGTTTCAATTCGCCGTTTGCAATTTCATACCTGATCTCAGTTTCCATTTCACCCTTAGCCATGCTTATAATTTTGAAACGGGCAGTAATGCTGGCGTTGTTTACGTCATTATTTTCTATGGATGATTTTATATCATCGAGTATCACATAACTGCTGGCTATCATTAATGTATCGTGCAGGTTCATAGGTTGCACACCACTCTTGCTGTAACCTTCGGCATCCGCATCTCCTGCACTCTGATTGGCAAAGCTCAGGAACGTATAAATATCTTTGTCGATAAAGTGCTTTGTATCAGGGTTGTAAACATTGCCCATGCGGGTATTTATATTTAACGAAGGATGAACGGAGAAATCAATTTTACCTGTTCCTGCATCCTTCATTTTTACAAAGTCAACCTTGTAAAAAGTTTCCCTGCCTTTGGTAGTGGCATCGGTATAGGTTACCATATATTTACCCATGGGTTTTCCGATTCCTTTAACCAAAATGATGTTGTCCTGGTTTTCAGTATCGTTGCCGGTATTCGATGCGGTTGTGTTTCGCGAAATTACCTGCGGATTACTGAAAGCAAGTACAACCCCGAGCAGAAAGAACATGAACCCTGCGTGTGTAACAGCACCTCCGATGTTAGTGGTCTTTTTTACATAATGGATCACAAAATCAAGCGAAACAACCGAAGCCAGTAAAATGCTGAATAAAAGGATAATGCGGCTTGCCCCGGTTACATTATCACCCAAAGCAATCAGAACAGTGAGTATAACGGATATCCCGGATGCGATAAGCATTTTCCTCAGGAATTGTTTGGTGTCATTCTGACCATACCACAAATACTGGCTGATGGCTATTCCTAATGCAATAAAAATGGCAAAAGGCATTTGCCAGGTATTGTAGAAGTTTACATTGTCGATGGGAGGCGCAATTCCGGTGCCGAAAAGTTTATTGAAAACAGGAATGGAGGTGGTTGCTGTAACCTGAAAAGCGGAAAGTAGAACCACAATTGCACCGATAAGCATCCAGAATTCACGGGTCATTATTTCTTCGCTGTCTTTCTTAGGGAATTTAGCTTTATGACGAAATAATAAAATCAGGGGAAGCAACAGGAAAAGGCCGGTAAATACTACCATTTGTGTCGAAAGTGCGTTTACCCCGAATGAGTGGACGGAAGTTTCTCCTAATACACCACTGCGCGTAAGGTAAGTAGCATACATCACGAAAAACCAGGCCAGTATGGTGAAAAAGTAAGTAGTTGCGTATGTGCTGAATCTTTTTTTTGCGATGATCATACTGTGCAGGGTAGCAACCAGCAGAAGCCAGGGTACCAGCGAAGCATTTTCAACAGGATCCCAAGCCCAGAAACCTCCGAATGTGAGCGATTCGTATGCCCAGCGGCCGCCAAGAATAATACCGTTACCTAAAGCAAGAACAGCTGCCAGTGTCCACGGAATGGCAGGCTTTAACCAGGAATGATATTCCTTGCGCCATAACGAGGCTATGGCAAAACTGAATGGAACCAATGTTACTGCATAACCAAGGAAAAGCGAAGGCGGGTGAATGATCATCCAGATATTTTCAAGCAGTGGATTCAATCCGTTGCCATCCACGATCATGGAAAGGTAGTCCGGATGTTTGAAAAGTTCTTCATTTAAATTCTGAGGCATATTCCTCAGCAGTCCGAATGGGCTGTCTCCTATGCTGAAACTACCCAGATCCAATCCCAATACCATCGAGATAAGGAAAAACTGCCCGGTGGCAAATACGGGCATCACCCATGATTTCCACTCTTTGGCTGTGCGCAGTACTATCAAACCGATTATCCCCTGCCAGAATGCCCATACCAGGTAAGAGCCTTCCTGCCCGGCCCAGAAACAGGAGATCATATATTTTGCAGGCATATCTATGGATGAATACTGCCATACATAGGAGTATTCGAAACAATGGTTGCCAATCAGGTAGTATAAAGCAGCAATTGCGCCTAGCAAAGTCAGGAAATGTAACCAGTAAAAGTTGCCGGCCAGTTTCGAAAAGAAGGCTTTTTTATCTTTTTCCCGTATAGAATAAATGTAGAGAAAAGCCGATATTATTAGCGATAAAAAGCTGAGCCAGATAAATATACGACCTAAATACCCGGCCATTAAGTGTTCACCTATGTAGTGGATGTTCATATGAATTTCTATGTATGTTTAAGATGCAAAAGTATACTTTATAACCAAAACAAAGTAATGTTGTTTTTAGTTGTGATAAAAATTATTTTAAAAACCAGATAACCAAATAGATACATTTTTTTTATTATCTATTTTATCATTCTGGCAGTTGACAAAACTTCAACTTGATAATAATTTGTTAATATTGCACCCGGCATATTGAAACAGAACAAGAATATGGACATAAAAATTGTTGAAGTTACCTCCCGGAAATTACTCCGCACCTTTATTCATCTTCCTGCAAAATTGCATCAGAAAATGCCCAACTGGATGCCAACTATTTATGTTGACGACTGGAACTTTTTCAATCCGAAAAAGAATCATCAGTTCGATTCGTGCGATACAATCATGGCAATTGCTTTTCTGGACGGGAAACCGGTCGGGCGTATCATGGGTATTATTCACAATACCTATAATGAAATACGCAAAGAAAATACAGCCCGTTTTGGTTATTTTGATGCAATAGATAGCCAGGAAGTTGCCCATGCATTGTTCCTTTTTATTGAGAACTGGGTGAGGCAAAAAGGGAAATCCCTCCTGGTCGGGCCTTATGGCTTCTCGGATAAAGATATTCAAGGTTTGATGGTCGAAGGTTTTGAACACCTTCCCATGATCGATTCGGCATGTAATCCACCATATATTATCAAGCTGGTCGAAAATGAAGGCTTTGGCAAAGAAGTCGATTGTATGACCTACAAATTTCCGGTAAACCTGGCTCTGCCTGAGTTATATTACCGTATTCAACAACGCTCGAATAACAACAGCAACGCAAAACTGGTCGAATTCACTTCCACGCGTGAGCTTAAACCCTATATTGTACCGGTGCTTGAACTGGTTAACCACACCTACGATCATCTGTACGGGTTTGTTCCCATGACAAATACCGAAATTCATGAACTTGCCAAACGATATCTCCCCATTATCAACCCGCGCTTTGTAAAAGTAATTGAGAAAAATGGGGAAGTTATAGCATTTATTATAGGTATTCCAAACCTGACACCTGGTATACAGAAGTCACGGGGATATCTTTTCCCTATCGGCATTTTCCAGATACTGATGGCCTCGAAAAAAACAAAACAACTGGATATCATGCTGGGCGCCGTGCGCCGCGATTTCCAGGGAACCGGCATTGAGATTGTTATGGGGATAAGCCTGCTTGAATCTGCTCAAAAATCTGATTTTAAAGATATCTCTACGCACCTGATACTCGAAAATAATATTAAAATGCGAGCCGAATTTGAACGGCTCCATATCCCGTATCTTCAGAAATATCGGGTTTACAGAAAAGAGATTTAGATTTGTAATTGATTCTCACCATTTAATCTGCTTAATCCTTTTCGGAATGATCAGGTTGTTTTCGTAAATCTCAAGCTTTGCGCTTCCATGATTAGTTAAATAAAATTGTGTTTCAATGGTTCTGTCAGATTCAATATTGTAGAGTATCATTGAGCCGTCAATAGGGTATGAATCATTATTAACTCCCCAGCCTGAATTTTGTGGCAAAGCAACAGAATAACTTGAATAATGCCCGGGATCTGAAATAACATTGGTACTGCTGTCTGTTACGATAACAGTTACAGTTGTGTCTCTTATCATATCGGGATAAAAAAGTACTTTCAACGATGTTCCCCTTGCTAACTTTGCTGTTAAACTGCATTTCGAATTAACAATATCTGAATAATCAATCTTGTTCAATGATAGTATATTCGAACCAAAAGTACCGTTATCTGCATATTCAATACCGCTTGTTGTTGTAAACGGGGTATTGTCTGTAAATTGTTTTACATATTTTTCAAAATCGGGAACCGCTAATTGAACCCCTAATTGCGAGTACCTGCTTTCTATATTTGTTCTTATATCTGCTTGGTTAATACGACTGATATCGTTAATCAGTTTCTGGCCTAATATGGTATTATTAAGAACACCATCTTCTTTCATATCTGAACTTATATCGGCTATGAGTTCCGATAATTCAGCTTCATTTCGGAGCCCTTGCATAATTACTGATACAGCAAGCAGAATGGTATTATCGTCGCCGCTTCTCGAAATATCAAGATATTCGGACGGTTTAATATCATTCTTTTCAATTTCAAATATTTTCAATAATTCTTTCTGAGCCTGTATCTTAGCATCTTTAAATGATCGTCCATCCGAAACAAGATACTTAACCCTGTTTTTTTCTAACTCGGTTAAGATATTTACATTTACTGTTGACGAATCGGATAAATCGCTTATAGCATGCAGCGTTAACTGCGACAGCGAAACTTTCCCGGTAATTTCATTAAAGTAGTAGCCATTGGCAATTAATTCGACATACTTCGAATTCAATTCCAGGTTTGTTATCTCAAACGAACCTTTATTATCTGTAATCTGCGTATTAAAAACTTTTCCTGTTGGATTGAGGTTGGCATCCAACTCGGAAATCAGAATGGAAGTACCATTCAAATAAGGTCCTTTTTGGATAAATCCGGAAATTTTATCTTTCTTTATAACTGTATTACCGGTTTCATCATTACCACACGATACAACTAAAAGAATACTGATTGAAAAAAATAAAACAAGTAAAGTTTTCATGGTTTTAAATGTTAAGTAAAAACTATAGGATTCAATTAAAATTTTTCCTGAACGGTTGTGCCACACTGGCTCTTCTCTCGCACTTGCAGCGCGTGTACCTGATCACTTCTCCAATACACAACAAATTTATCAAAATTACTTCTAATGCGATTGTTTTTTTTTTTTTTGAGCAAAGTTGGTAGCTGAACTGGATTTTCAGAAAAGAGATTTAGATTTGCCATGCAAAATTCCGAAGTCAGAATTAGTGAATTTTCTCTAAGCCTTGTGCCTTTGAAATATTTAAAAATAAAAACCTGATATTCAAAAACATTTTATATCTTTGCACCCCTGTTTGCTACAGGCAAGCCTTAAAATCATTTAATTAATCACCTAACCGAAAGGAAGTTTATACATTATGATCATTGTTCCTGTAAAAGAAGGCGAAAGCATTGACCGCTCGCTGAAGAAATTGAAACGTAAATTCGAAAAAACCGGTGTTGTTAA
The DNA here is from genome assembly GCA_038250985.1 of Bacteroidales bacterium. GTDB lineage: Bacteria > Bacteroidota > Bacteroidia > Bacteroidales > UBA4417 > UBA4417. The sequence goes on along the minus strand of JBBSBT010000008.1, from coordinate 9,688 downwards.
AGAACTGCGTAATCGTCAGAAATTTACAAAGCCGTCAATCGTGCGCCGCGAAGAAGTTCGTCACGCGATTTACATCCAACAGCTTCAGCAGCAACAGGAATTGTAATCAGTCCGGAATTATTTCCGGGAAGCAGGAAGTATTCCTTGTTTTTCTCATACTATTATTGTACTTTTAACGTTAGTTAATTGCAATATATAAGTGAGGGGCAAAGGTTACTTCCTGTTTTTATTTTGAAGGATGCTGAAGGATAAATATTTAGATTACCTACGATTTGAAAAGCGCTATTCGGCGCATACTGTACTGGCATATCATACCGATCTGGATGATTTTACCAAATTTCTTTCCCTGCAATATTCCGTTACCGACCTGCTACAGGCTGATCATATGCTGATCCGCTCCTGGCTCATTTCATTGATCGACCGCAAAATTTCTTCGCGCTCCATTACCCGCAAACTCTCAACACTGAAATCTTTTTACAGGTATTGCCTGAAACAGGGACTTCTTAAAACCAATCCTATGTTAAAGGTTGTTGCTCCGCGTGTTTCAAAACATTTGCCGGTATTTCTTACCCGCGATAACCTGGATACTTTGCTTCATACTGTCGAATTTGAACCCGGTTATGCAGGCTTCCGCGATAAAATGATCCTTACCTTGTTTTATGCCACCGGAATCCGCAGGGACGAATTGGTCCATATCGAAATACAGGACCTTGACCTTGATGCCGGCACGCTGAAAGTGCTGGGAAAGCGCAATAAGGAGCGAATAGTTCCGGTTGGTGAAAATGTAGTATCACTTTTGAAAGAGTACCTTATTATACGGAATACATTTTTATCTGAAAATATACCTGTTTCCGAAAACAATACACACGCACTTTTTGTTACTTTAAAAGGATTGGCTGTTTATCCGAGGCTGATCTACAACATCGTTCACAAATACCTTTCTTTAGTAGCATCGAACAGCAAACTCAGCCCGCATGTCCTTCGACATACTTTTGCCACACATATGCTTGATGACGGCGCTGACCTCAATGCTATCAAAGAAATTCTCGGTCATTCAAGCCTGGCCGCAACCCAGGTGTATACGCACAACACTATTGAGAAGCTAAAATCAATCTACAAACAAGCCCATCCAAGGGCGTAAACAAAAGGAGGACTCATGAAAGTTAACATCAATTCAGTGCATTTTAAAACCGATAAACGGTTGGATTCATTCATTACCGAAAAGGTTGAGAAACTTTCGGATTTGTATGATGGTATTATCGGAAGTGAAGTAACGCTCAGGGTAAACAATGGGGATGACCATGATAACAAGATTACGGAAATCCGCTTATTGGTTCCCGGAAATGATCTTTTTGCAAAAAAGCAGAGCAAATCTTTTGAAGAAGCTACTGATATAGCTGTGGATGCACTTCGTAAACAATTATCAAAACATAAAGAGAAGCAAAGAGGCGAATAAAAATATTGAAATTATTTTCATCACTTGTTTGGTAAATCAAATTAAGTGCGTACATTTGCAGTCCTTTTCAAAAAGGACTGCTTTTTTTTATATGGAAGTGGTTGTAAAGTGCTGATAATAAGGATTGTTTGAGTTACATAAACACAAAAAGCCTGCTTTTGAAGCTCTTTTTTTGAGAATTGAAAAAGGCCGATGTAGCTCAGTTGGTAGAGCAGCTGATTTGTAATCAGCTGGTCGGGGGTTCGAGTCCCTCCATCGGCTCCAGTTCATCGAAATATTAAAACTACCTGGGGGGATACCAGAGCGGTCAAATGGGGCAGACTGTAAATCTGTTGGCTACGCCTTCGGAGGTTCGAATCCTCCTCCCCCCACTTTGATAGGGGTTAGGTTTTTGGTTTTAGGGTATTAACTCAACTATTAACCATTAACTATTAACCTTTATCTGTTTAAACCGCGGAAGTAGCTCATTTGGTAGAGCGATAGCCTTCCAAGCTATAGGTGGCGGGTTCGAGCCCCGTCTTCCGCTCATAATAGCCTTTGTAGCTCAGGGGGAGAGCGCTTCCTTGGTAAGGAAGAGGTCGCGAGTTCAATTCTCGCCGAAGGCTCTGATTTTGAAAGTTAAAATCAATACAAATAGAAACACAATAAACATTAATTAAAATGGCAAAAGAAAAATTCGATCGTTCAAAACCTCACGTTAACGTTGGTACTATCGGTCATATTGACCATGGTAAGACTACTCTTACCGCAGCTATTACTATGGTTCTGGCTGATAAAGGTTTGTCAGAATATCGTTCATTCGACTCAATCGATAACGCTCCTGAAGAAAAGGAACGTGGTATTACCATTAATACTGCTCACGTTGAGTATTCAACTGCCCTACGTCACTATGCTCACGTTGACTGTCCAGGTCACGCTGACTATATTAAAAACATGGTTACAGGTGCAGCCCAGATGGACGGTGCAATTATCGTAGTTGCAGCTACTGACGGCCCTATGCCTCAGACCCGTGAGCACATCCTGCTTGCCCGTCAGGTAGGTGTTCCCCAGTTGGTTGTTTTCATGAACAAGGTTGACCTTGTTGATGATGAAGAACTCCTCGACCTGGTTGAAATGGAAATCCGCGAACTTCTCACCTTCTATGGTTTTGATGGTGACAATGTTCCTGTTATCCGTGGATCAGCTCTTGGCGGTCTCAACAAAGAGCCAAAATGGGTTGAAAAAATCATGGAACTCATGGATGCAGTTGATACTTACATCCCATTACCAACCCGTGCAAGAGATAAAGACTTCCTGATGCCGATTGAAGACGTGTTCTCAATCACAGGACGTGGTACTGTTGCTACCGGTCGTATTGAATCAGGTGTTATCCACGTTGGTGATCCTGTTGAAATCGTTGGTATGGGTGCTGAAAAACTGAAATCAGTTTGTACCGGTGTTGAAATGTTCCGTAAACTCCTCGATCAGGGTGAAGCCGGTGACAACGCAGGTTTACTCCTCCGTGGTATTGATAAAGAAACCATCCGTCGTGGTATGGTTATCATCAAACCAGGTACTGTTCATCCTCACAAACATTTCAAAGCTGAAGTGTATATCCTGAAAAAAGAAGAAGGTGGTCGTCATACTCCATTCCAGAACAAATATCGTCCTCAGTTCTACTTCAGAACAACCGACGTTACAGGTGAGATTACACTTCCTGCTGGAGTTGAAATGATTATGCCTGGTGATAATATCACAATTGAAGTTATGTTGATCAGCGAAATCGCAATGACCAAAAACCTCCGTTTTGCTATCCGTGAAGGTGGCCGTACAGTTGGTGCAGGTCAGGTAACTGAAATTCTTGACTAAAAAAAATACGAGTTGGAATCTCAGGCCTGAGATTCCAACTCTGCCTTTTTAATTAATGTTATTTAAGTCTGGCCTGTTCCAGGAAATCCTGCAACAGGCTATGGCTATACGGGTGTAGCTCAATTGGTAGAGTGGCGGTCTCCAAAACCGTAGGCTGTGGGTTCGACTCCTACCACCCGTGCAAAATATTTAGACTATATGGCAAATAATAGATTCCTTGGGTACATCAAAGAAAGTTACGATGAACTCGTGCATAAAGTTTCATGGCCAACATGGAGCGAATTGCAGAATAGTGCAGTAGTTGTGTCAGTTGCTTCCCTGATAATTGCACTTGTGGTTTTTATGATGGATAAAACGTTTGAGACTATTCTCCAGCAATTTTATACATTATTTTAACCTTTATTTTTGTTTAAGTTTATTATTTAGTGGTAATCAACCTTTAATTCACCAACCGGCATGGGCGAACAAGTGAAAAAGTGGTATGTGGTGAGAGCCATCAGCGGGAATGAGAAAAAGGTGAAAATATACCTTGAGAGTGAGATTAATCGTCTCAACCTACAGGATTATATTGCACAGGTCCTCATCCCAACTGAAAAAGTCTACCTGGTACGTAACGGTAAAAAAGTAAGCAAAGAACGGAATTATCTTCCGGGCTATGTTTTAATTGAAGCTGTGCTTACCGGAGAGATACCACACATTATTCGCAATATCCCCGGAGTATTAGGTTTTCTTGGCTCGAAAGATCAACCTGTACCCCTGAGACAAACCGAAGTGAACAGGATACTTGGCAAAGTCGATGAGCTCTCCGAGCAAGGCGCCGAGTTCAGTATCCCGTATATTGTTGGTGAAACGGTTACAGTCATCGATGGACCATTCAACAGTTTCAGCGGAATCATTGAAGAAATCAATGAGGAAAAGAAGAAACTGAAAGTAATGGTAAAAATCTTTGGCCGTAAAACTCCTCTGGAACTTTCGTTTACGCAGGTTGCAAAGGAATCGTAGGTAGTTACCTATTTCCGCAAGTACAAATCCTTTAAGAAAACAAAAGATGGCAAAAGAAGTTGCTGGATTAATTAAACTGCAAATTAAAGGTGGCGCGGCTAATCCTTCACCTCCGGTAGGACCTGCATTAGGTTCGAAAGGTGTGAATATTATGGAGTTCTGTAAACAGTTCAATGCACGTACTCAGGATAGACCCGGAAAGGTTACCCCTGTAGTTATCACTGTATACAAGGACAAGTCGTTTGATTTTATTGTTAAAACGCCTCCTGTTGCCGTTCAACTCCTTGAAGTGACTAAGCAGAAAAGCGGATCGGCCGAACCCAACCGTAAAAAGGTTGCATCGGTAACGTGGGACCAGGTCAAAGAAATTGCCGAAGGCAAAATGGAAGACCTCAACTGTTTCACGATCGAATCCGCCATGCGTATGGTCGCTGGTTCTGCCCGTAGTATGGGTATTACCGTTCAGGGCGAATTTCCAAGTATGTAAAGCTGATCGGGAGATCAGGCTTTCATGAATTAAATTGTATTATTACCATTAACCTTACGTAAAATGGCTAAATTGACAAAAAATCAAAAGCTGGCTTTAGCTAAATACGACAAGGAAGCTACCTATGCACTAGCTGATGCTGCCCGTATTGTCAAAGACATAACTGCAACAAAATTCGACGCTTCAGTCGATATTGATGTACGTCTTGGAGTTGACCCGCGGAAAGCCAACCAGATGGTTCGGGGTATCGTAACCTTGCCGCATGGTACCGGGAAGACTATTAGTGTTCTCGTGCTCTGTACTCCTGAAAAGGAGGAAGAAGCAAAAGCTGCCGGAGCTGATTATGTTGGCCTTGACGAGTATATCCAGAAAATTAAAGAAGGCTGGACTGACGTTGACGTTATTATTACAATGCCTAGCATTATGCCCAAAGTTGGTGCTCTTGGCCGCATACTTGGTCCCCGTGGCCTTATGCCAAACCCCAAGACTGGTACCGTTACTATGGATGTAGGCAAAGCTGTGCAGGAAGTGAAAGCCGGTAAAATCGACTTCAAAGTCGATAAATTCGGAATCATTCATGCAAGCATAGGCAAAGTGTCGTTTGAGCAGGAACAACTTATCGAAAATGCCAAAGAATTGCTGGCAACCATCGTTAAGCTGAAACCTTCATCCTCAAAAGGTACTTATGTAAAAAGCGTGTTCATGTCGAGTACTATGAGTCCTGGTATACGTATCGATGAAAAATCGGTCAAATAATAATTCCGGTAACAATAAGTACTTGATCTTTAAAGAACAAAAATCGCTATGAAAAGAGAAGACAAGAGTCAACTTATAGATTCCCTGACAAAGGAACTTACTGCGGCAAAGTATCTGTATATCACTGATATATCTGATATGAATGTAGAAAATACAAGCAAGCTTCGCCGCCTGTGTTTCAAAAGGGAAGTAAAGTTGGTCGTAGTTAAAAACACGTTGCTGCATCAGGCAATGGAAAAGTCCGGAAAGGACTTTGGACCTCTGTACGATGTTCTGAAAGGTCATACCTCAATTATGATCGCCGAGCAGGGAAATATCCCCGCCAAGCTGATCAAAGAATTCAGGAAAACATCCGATAAACCTAAGCTAAAAGGCGCATACATTGAAGAAATGGCCTTTGTTGGTGATAATCAACTTGACGCACTACTGGCAATTAAGACTAAAAATGAACTTATTGCTGATATTATTTTAGCGCTCAACACACCGGCACGCAATGTTATATCTGCTCTCCAATCCGGCGGACAGACATTATCAGGTGTAATTAAGACCTTGTCCGAACGCCCTGAGTAACATCAGGCCTGCGTACAAAATGAAATTAATCAATTAATGTAAAACACTAAAAAAAACAAATAAAATGGCAGACTTGAAAGCTTTCGCTGAACAGTTAGTTAATCTGACAGTAAAAGAAGTAAATGAGCTTGCTCAGATACTTAAGAACGAATACGGTATTGAACCCTCAGCAGCAGCACCGGCAGCGGTAGCAGCAGTAGCAGGCGAAGCAGCTGTAGTTGAAGAAAAATCATCATTCGATGTTATCCTTAAGCATCCTGGACAGGCTAAATTAGCAGTTGTTAAACTGGTAAAAGAGTTAACCAGCCTTGGTCTGAAAGAAGCAAAAGATTTAGTTGACGCTGCTCCAAAGGCATTGAAAGAAGGTGTAACTAAGGACGAAGCAAACGCCCTTAAACAACAACTCGAAGATGCAGGTGCAGAAGTTGAGATAAAGTAAATATTGCTATTTGGACTACAATTACCAAACTGACTTCTTATTCCTGCTTTACGCACGAATAAGTAGTCGGTTTTCTTCCCGATTTTTATATCGGGATTAATTGTTTAAAAATACTTTGTTTATTTAAATCTTAAACTTCATGGCTTTGGCTTCACAAAAAACTGAACGGAGTAGCTTCGCGACCTCGAAAATCAAATCAGAATACCCTGATTTTCTCGAAGTTCAAATAAAGTCTTTCCAGGACTTCTTTCAACTGGAAACAAATCCTGACAATCGTATTAATGAGGGTCTTTTTAAGGTTTTTTCGGAAAACTTCCCCATTACCGATGCCAGGAATAATTTTGTTCTCGAGTTTTTAGATTACTTTATTGATCCACCCCGGTATTCAATCGAGGAGTGTATCGAAAGAGGGTTAACTTATAGTGTCCCCCTTAAAGCAAAATTAAAACTCTTTTGTACCGATCCCGAGCACGAGGATTTTGAAACTATCATACAGGATGTATACCTGGGAATGATCCCATATATGACTCCAAAAGGCACATTTGTTGTAAATGGTGCTGAACGTGTGGTTGTTTCTCAATTGCATCGTTCGCCCGGTGTATTTTTTGGTACAAGTTTTCATACCAACGGACAGCAGTTGTATTCGGCCAGAATTATCCCTTTTAAAGGATCCTGGATGGAATTCACAACTGATATCAACCATGTGATGTATGCATACATCGACAGGAAAAAGAAATTACCTGTAACTACCCTGTTGCGGGCAATTGGTTATGAGAGTGATAAAGACATTCTCGAAATCTTTAACCTTGCTGAAGAAATTAAAGTTAGTAAAGCCGGTTTGAAAAAATATATCGGACGTAAGCTTGCTGCCAGAGTTCTTCGCACCTGGATTGAAGATTTTGGTGATGAAGATACAGGCGAAGTGGTTTCAATCGAGCGTACCGATGTAATTATTGATCGTGAAACAGTGCTTGACAACAATCATATTGATATGATTATTGATTCAGGTGCCAAATCAATATTATTGCACCGCGATGATATCAACACCCAGGATTTTTCCATCATCTTTAACACCCTTCAAAAGGACACTGCCAACAGCTCGAAAGAAGCTGTTGAATATATATACCGCCAGTTACGTAACGCTGAACCACCCGATGAGGAAACAGCACGCGGCATTATCGAGAAATTATTTTTCTCCGATAAACGCTACGACTTAGGTGATGTAGGACGGTACAGGATTAATAAAAAACTGTCACTCGACATTCCCCTCGAAACAAAGGTTCTCACAAAAGAAGACCTTATTTCGATTATCAAATATTTAATTGGGCTTATTAATGCAAAAACTGAGGTTGATGATATTGATCACCTTAGTAACCGTCGTGTTCGTACAGTTGGTGAACAGCTGTATAACCAGTTCGGTGTCGGATTAGCCCGTATGGCCCGCACCATCAGGGAGCGTATGAATGTACGCGACAATGAGGTGTTCACCCCGATGGACCTTATTAATGCCAAAACACTTTCGAGTGTGATCAACTCGTTTTTTGGAACCAACCAGTTGTCGCAGTTCATGGATCAAACCAACCCGCTGAGCGAAATAGCTCATAAGCGGAGGGTTTCAGCTCTCGGACCAGGCGGTCTTTCACGCGAAAGAGCCGGTTTCGAAGTACGCGACGTTCACTATACCCACTACGGCCGCCTTTGTACGATTGAAACACCTGAAGGTCCAAACATTGGTCTTATTTCGTCACTATGTGTTTTTGCCAAGATCAATAAATTAGGTTTTATTGAAACACCTTATAAGAGTGTTGTTAATGGTAAGGTCGACATGGCCGAAACATTATACCTGAGCGCAGAAGAAGAAGAAAACAAGATTATAGCCCAGGCTACCACGATTATGGATGACCAGGGTAATTTTCAGAACGAAAAAGTTAAGGTGCGTTACCTGGCCGATTATCCTCTTATTGAAAGGGAGAAAGTCGACCTTATTGATATTGCTCCAAATCAGATCGCTTCTATAGCTGCTTCGCTCATTCCTTTCCTCGAACATGATGACGCTAACCGCGCACTCATGGGTTCGAATATGATGCGCCAGGCTGTGCCGCTTTTAAATCCCGAACGACCAATTGTAGGTACCGGTATCGAAGCGCGCGTTGCCCAGGATTCACGAGTGCTGATCAACGCCGAAGGCGATGGTATAGTGGAATATGTGGATTCAATGCAAATTGTAATTCGTTATGCCCGTTTGGAAGAAGAACGACTGGTAAGTTTTGATGAGGATGTAAAAGTTTATAACCTTACTAAATTTGCACGTACCAACCAGAATACCTGTATGAACCTCAGGCCTATCGTTCGCAAGGGCGACAAGGTTAAAAAAGGACAGGTGCTTTGCGAAGGATATGCAACACAGGCAGGTGAACTTGCTTTAGGTCGTAACCTGATGGTGGCATTCATGCCATGGAAAGGTTATAACTTTGAGGATGCTATTGTAATTTCCGAGCGTGTTGTGAAAGAAGATATTTTCACATCACTTCATATTGAAGAATTCACACTCGAAGTTCGCGATACCAAACGTGGTGTTGAAGAACTTACGAATGATATTCCGAATGTGAGCCAGGAAGCTACCAAGGATCTTGACGAAAGCGGGTTGATCCGTATTGGTGCCGAAGTTAACGAAGGAGATATATTGATCGGTAAGATTACCCCGAAAGGCGAAAGTGATCCGACTCCTGAAGAAAAACTTCTGCGTGCCATCTTTGGTGACAAAGCCGGTGACGTTAAAGATGCTTCACTTAAAGCACCTCCTTCGATGAAAGGCGTTGTTATCAGCAAAAAACTTTTCTCGAGAGTTGTTAAGGATAAAAAACTGAAGGCTAAAGAGAAAGATTTTGTAAAAGAACTGGATGAGGAATTCTCAAAAAGCACTACTGATCTGAAACAGAAACTGGTCGATAAACTGACCGTTCTGGTTAGTGGTAAAACCTCACAGGGAGTTTACAATAACTTCAAAAACGAAATGGTTCCCAAAAAGGTGAAATTCACCCAGAAAATGTTAATGGGAATTGATTTCATCAACGTAAATCCTAACAAATGGACAACCGATAAGGATGTTAATGAGCTTATCAAACAGCTT
>JBBSBT010000007.1:0-19047 GCA_038250985.1 Bacteroidales bacterium | reverse complement strand
TTGTTTTACCGGGCATTTAAAAATATAATCGGATTATTGATTACAGATTTGATATATCAGCGAAAGCTGTATTGGCATATTCTCCGTTAAGTAGTTTAACATTAATTTCCTTAAAGGCATCAATGGTATATTTAACATCTTCGAGTGTATGATCTGCTGTCGGAATAAGCCGCAGCATGATAACTCCCTTAGGAACAACAGGGTAAGTTACAATCGAACAGAAGATATTATATTTTTCGCGCATTTCAACTGTAATGTTAGTTGCTTCCGGGATGGTACCGTCAAGCAGAACCGGGGTTACAGGTGATTCAGTATTTCCGATGTTGAAGCCAGCTTCGGAGAGTCCTTTTTGCAGGGCCTCAACGATTGTCCAGAGCTTGGTCCTGAGTTCAGGCTTTGTACGAACAAGGTCAAGCCGTTTCAGAGCTCCAATTACCATAGGCATTGGCAACGATTTGGCAAAAATCTGCGAACGCATGTTGTGTTTCAGAAAATCTATTATTGCTGCATTTGAAGCAACAAACCCGCCAACTCCGGCCATTGATTTTGCAAATGTGCCAAAATACAGATCCACACCATCCTGCACACCGAAATGCTCGTCGGTTCCGGCACCTGTTGGTCCCATGGTACCGAATCCATGTGCATCGTCAATAAGCAATCGGAAGTTGAATTCTTTTTTCAGTTCAACAATATCTTTAATTTTACCCAGGTCACCTGACATCCCATACACGCCTTCGGTGATCACAAGAATTCCCCCACCAGTCTGATCAGTCAGCCGGGTAGCTCTTTCGAGGCCTTTACGAAGGTTTTCCATGCTGTTATGAGGATATACGAAACGTTTACCCATATGCAGGCGCATCCCGTCAAGAATGCATGCATGTGCTTCGCTGTCGTAAACAATCACATCATTTCGGTCGACCATCGAATCAATTACGGAAATCATGCCCATATATCCAAAGTTGAAAAGATAGGCCGATTCCTTATTAACAAATGCTGCAAGTTCACGCTCCAGTTGCTCATGGTATGAGGTCTGTCCACTCATAATACGGGCTCCCATAGGATAAGCCAGGCCCCATCTGGCAGCTGCTTCTGCATCAGCTTTACGAACTTCAGGATGATTAGCTAATCCAAGGTAGTTGTTCAGGCTCCAGATAAGACGCTCTTTACCCCTGAAAATCATTTTGTTCCCAATTTCACCCTCAAGTTTAGGAAACATAAAATATCCATCAGCTTGCTTGGCGTACATACCAAGTGGGCCTAAATTACGAACACGTTTTTCAAAAAGATCCACAATATCAATGTATTAAATTATTAATTTATTTTTGTGCTGCAAAACTAATAAACTTTATAAGAAGGACGATTGTTTATTGAAAACAATTTACTTTAGCCCGTATAAAAACTTAATTTTCACTTTTAAACATGGATACTTCCCGGGAGATAACTATTTTTTGGTTTAGACGCGATCTGAGACTGTTTGACAATACAGCGCTCCTAAAAGCTTTGAAATCAGGTATTCGTGTCTTGCCTGTATTTATTTTCGATACTGCGATTTTAAAAAATCTCAGTCACGACGATAAACGAGTAAACTTCATACACCAGGCCATCGGATATATGAATGATTTACTTGTTCCTTATCATACATCCATACAGGTTTTCGCTGGAATTCCGTTCGAAATATTTGAGCAATTATTAACCAGGTATCAGGTTATCAGCATTTTTGCCAATCATGATTATGAACCTTATGCCATTGAGCGTGATGCCAAGGTAGGAGAGATGCTGAAGGGAAAAGGCATTTTATTTGAAACTTTTAAAGACCAGGTTGTATTCGAGAAAAATGAAATAACCAAACTTTCGGGTGAGCCTTACACGGTATATACGCCATACAGCCATCGCTGGCTTGAAAAACTCAGGCAGGATACCCATATTTTGCAAACCAGGAATTCAGAAGATTATTTGCATAATTTTATCCAAATTTATAATACAGCAGAAATATCGATCGAAAAAATCGGCTTTAGCAAAATAAATAACGTTTTTCAACCATTTGAACTTAACAAAACCGTACTTCTGACCTATGACAAAACCCGTGATATTCCTGCGCTGAATTCGACCAGCAAGGTGAGCGTTCACCTGAGGTTTGGAACCGTGAGCATCAGGCAACTGGTAGCTTTAGCTATGGAAATCAATACTGTTTGGCTGAATGAGTTAATCTGGCGGGAATTCTTTATGCAGATTTTATGGCATTTTCCGCATGTCGTTCAACAGCCGTTTAAACCAAAATACCAGTTTATAAACTGGGTAAACAATGAAAAAGATTTTGAGGCATGGTGTAAAGGGCTTACAGGATATCCGCTGGTTGATGCAGGAATGCGTGAGCTGAATATGACCGGATTTATGCATAACCGGGTCCGAATGGTTGCGGCAAGTTTCCTGGTTAAACATTTGCTGGTCAGCTGGCAATGGGGTGAAGCGTATTTCGCAGAAAAGCTGCTTGATTTCGAACTGTCGTCGAACAATGGAAACTGGCAATGGGCTGCAGGTACGGGTTGTGATGCCGCCCCTTATTTCCGAATATTTAATCCGACCACCCAGGCTGAAAAATTTGATCCGCAAAGTGATTATATTAAAAAATGGATTCCGGAGTATGGAACTAAATCCTATATTCAGCCTATTGTGGAACATAATTTTGCACGTAACCGTTGCCTTGAAACCTATAAGGCGAGTTTATAATACAATTTTTAATAAAATTTAACGAAATATAGGCAACATGCTATATCGATAAATGTTTCATAATTCAGGTTTAAATGTGTACTTTTGCAGCATGATCAGAAAACCGGTTATTTTTATTGTTTTGATACTATCATTGGTTGTAGTATCGTGCAGTCCTTTCCAGAAACTTTTGAAAAGTTCGGATAATGAACTCAAGTATACCAAAGCGATTGAGTTTTATGAAAAGGGAACTTATTCATCCGCCCAACAACTTTTCGAGCAGATACAGGCTTTTTTCAAAGGCACCGACAAGGCTGAAAAAATAGCATGGTATAACGCCAACTGTTATTACAAACAGAAGGATTATGTGTTAGGCGGTTACTACTTCAAGTCGTTTTCGACCAATTTCTCAACCAGCCAGTATGCCGAAGAGGCTTTATACCTGAGTGCCTACTGTAATTATCTCGATTCTCCGCGATCGTCACTCGATCAAACTTCGACTATAGAGGCAATCTCTTCACTGCAACTGTTTATAAACCAGTACCCTAAAAGCTCCCGGGTTGCAGAATGCAGCAAACTGATTGATGAACTTCGTTCAAAACTTGAAAAGAAAGATATTGATATTGCCATGCTTTATTACAGAATGTCAGATTACAAGGCTTCGGTTGTGGCGCTGAATAATGTGCTTAAAGATTATCCTGAAACCAAATTAAAAGAAAAAATACTGTATTCAATTCTGGATGCAAAATACCAGTATGGTATTAAAAGCGTGCCCGAAAAACGTGGCGAACGGCTTAATGCCGCTTTGGAAGCCTACGATGAACTTGTTGCAGGTTTTCCTGTTGGAGACTATAGCGCAAGAGCTATGGTTATCAAAAAAAATATCTCGAAAGAGTTACATAATTAATTCACGAAACTAACACCAATCAAATGGATATTAAAAAACTTAAAATTGAGACTACCACAATAACCCGTAATATGTCGGAACTGAATGATCCTACTGAAAATATTTACGAATCGGTAGCTATCATTGCAAAACGTGCCAACCAGATTGCACAGGAGATCAAAGAAGAACTGAACTCGAAAATTGAAGAATTTGCAACTCCCAGCGATAACCTGGAGGAAGTTTTTGAAAACCGCGAGCAGATCGAATTGGCGAAATATTACGAAAATCTCCCAAAACCGACATTAATTGCCACAAATGAATTTCTGAAGGACCAGATTTTCTCGCGCAATCCGATGAGAGAAAAAGAAAATACCTGGTAATTTTATTTACCTTCGACAGATGCTAAAAGGTAAAAAAATACTGATTGGAATCACTGCTGGTATTGCTGCCTATAAAATACCCTTACTGATACGTCTTTTAATTAAGGAAGGAGCATCGGTAAAAGTTGTTATGACAGCAGAAGCTTGCGATTTTGTCACTCCGCTCACACTTTCGGTCCTTTCGCAAAATCCTGTCTTAATAGAACCTTTCAGTCGTAAAGACGGCACCTGGCACAGCCATATCGAACTGGGAAGTTGGGCCGATGCATTTTTAATTGCCCCGCTTACAGCTAATACCTTGGCTAAAATGGCAACCGGCATAACTGATAATTTGCTACTTGCCACATACCTGGCCGCACGCTGTCCTGTATTTTATGCTCCTTCGATGGACGTTGATATGTACCATCACAAAACTACCCTGCAGAATATTTCTACATTGCAATCCCATGGTAATATTCTGATTGCTCCACATGAAGGCGAACTGGCAAGTGGGCTTACCGGGATGGGACGACTGGAAGAGCCTGAAAATATTGTTGAAATCCTTCTGAATTATTTTTCAAAACAACAATCATTATCCGGCAAAAATGTCCTGATTTCGAGCGGGCCGACTGTTGAGGCTATTGATCCGGTGCGGTTCATCAGTAACCACTCTTCAGGCCGCATGGGTAATGCATTGGCTTTGGAAGCTGCCTCACGCGGAGCTTTAGTAACACTTGTATCGGGTCCTGTTGCCGAATACCCTCAGCATCCTTCCATCCAGGTTGTCAAAGTAACTTCCGCAGCTGAAATGCATGCCAAATGCATGGAGATATTTGATAAAGCAGATGTTTCCATTATGGCTGCTGCTGTGGCTGATTACACGCCTCAAAACCCGGAACCTGAAAAAATTAAGAAAAAAGAAGGAAATCTCTCTCTTAACCTTGTAAAGACAAAAGATATTCTGGCCGACCTGGGAAAACGGAAGCAAAAGAATCAGCTGCTTATTGGATTTGCCCTGGAAACCAACAATGAAATAGATAATGCAATTACCAAATTGCATACGAAAAACCTTGATTTCATCGTTCTTAATTCTCTGAAGGACGAAGACTCCGGATTTGGTTTCGATACCAATAAAATAAGCATTATTGGCAATGATCAGACTATCAGTGAATTCCCATTGAAAACCAAGACCGAAGCTGCCGTTGATATTTTCGATTTTATTCAGAAAAAATTATTTAATTGAATCCTTTACAACGAGCGATGTTTCGAAATTTTATTATTTTTCTGATTATTAGTTTACCGGCCCTTGCAAAAGCACAGGAATTTATATGCCAGGTTTCAGTTAATTCAACTCAGGTTGAAGGAACTGAAAAAAAAGTATTTCAGACCCTGCAATCCGAACTCTATGAATTTGTCAATAACCGGAAATGGACCAATTATGTCTACAAGCCGGAAGAACGTATTGAATGTTCCATTATGGTTACAGTTACCGATCGCCTCTCAAGTGATCAGTTCAAAGGCAGAGTAAATGTGGTGCTTCAGCGCCCCGTGTACAAAACATCGTATAATACCAATTTACTCAATCTTGTCGACAAGGATTTCGATTTCAAATACGTTGAACTTCAGCCGCTTGAATATAACGATGATTCCTATACTTCGAACCTGACTTCGATGGTTGCATACTATTTATATATTATGTTAGGAATTGATGCGGACTCGTTTACCAAATTCGGAGGAACCCTGTATTACGAAAAAGCAAGAGGCGTTGTTAACGCTGCACAAAATTCACCCGATCGTGGCTGGAAGGCATTCGAAAATCTTAAAAACAGGTATTGGCTGGTCGAAAACCTTATGAATAATACTTATAGTCAGTTTCGCGAAGGATTATATTCCTACCATCGCCAAGGGCTCGACCTGATGTCGGATAATATGGACCTGGGTCGCAGCGGAGTTAACGATTGTCTTGAAGATCTGCAAAAAATCAACCGTGAAAAAACCGGACTTTATATCACTCAATTATTTATCGATGCAAAAAGGGATGAACTTATCAATATTTATTCCCAGGCTGCGCCAATGGATAAAACCAAGGCCATCAATATCCTGAAAGAAATTGATCCTGCTAATTCGTCGAAGTATCAGGCGATCATGCAACAACCCAAGTAAGTCTATTCACTCATTTTTTTTAATTTTACTTCACTTAACGCAAAACAACCGGACATGCTGCTGCATTTGTCAGTCGAAAATTTCATTCTTATCCCGCAACTCGAAATAAATTTGCACAAGGGATTTACCTGCATAACCGGGGAAACCGGCGCAGGGAAATCGATTCTTGTCGGTGCTCTTTCACTTATCCTCGGTCAGCGTGCCGATACATCGGTGCTCAGGGATAAATCGCAGAAATGCATAGTAGAAGGAAGCTTTTTGATTGAAGGATATAACCTGAATGATCTTTTCGAAGCAAATGACCTTGATTATGAAGCCACTTCGGTATTTCGCAGGGAGATAAATCCACAGGGGAAATCAAGAGCTTTTATTAATGACACTCCGGTAAACCTGAATGTGCTGAAAGAAATCGGCGACAGGCTGCTTGACATACACTCGCAGCATCAGACCCTTGAGTTGAACAATGCCGCCTTCCAGCTTGGAATGGTTGATTCTTATGCAGGGCATCCGCAGACCCTTGTTTCATATCAAAATTCTTTCCATGACTATAATCTGCTGAAAGCTGAACTGGATGATTGCATTGCTAAAGAACAGCAAAGTATAATTGAAAAGGAATTTCTGAATTTTCAGTTTGAAGAGCTGGAAATGGCTAAGCTGGCAGTAAATGAGCAGCAGGAAGCAGAAGAAGAGCTTGAAATCCTTACGCATGCCGAAGAAATCAAAACAAGAACATTTTCGGCTATCGGAATTCTTGCCGATGATGAACAGAATGTGTCCGACAAGCTTTCGGAAATTAAACAACTCCTTGATCAGGCTTCCCGTTTCAGCCACCATCTTTTACCGTTGGCAGAGCGGATCAACGGTAGTTTAATAGAGGTAAAGGATATAGCTAACGAACTTCGTGCGTTTTCCGAACAGGTTCATTTTGATGCTGAACGTATTGAGAAACTGGGACTCCGGCTGGATTTGATTTATCATCTTGAGCAAAAGCACAGAGTGACAACCGTTGCTGAGCTTTTAGAAATCATGAATGCCTTGTCGGAGAAACTTTATGCCATTGGTTCCCTCGAAACCCGAATTGTTGAATTAAAGGATCTTCTGTCCAAAAAAGAAAATGAACTTTCGGATGTTTCCGCTGTTCTTTCAAAACAGAGGCAATCGGTTATTCCGAATATTGAGACTGAAATGCACAAAGTGCTTGAAAGTCTTGGCATGCCATCCGCAAATTTTAAAATCAAACAAGAATCATTGTCAAACTTTTCGGCTAACGGGAAAGATAAAATAACGTTTCTTTTCTCCGCAAACAAAGGAGGAGAGATAAGAGAGATTCAAAAAGTTGCTTCAGGTGGCGAATTATCCCGACTGATGCTTGCGTTAAAATCACTGGTTCTGCAACGCAGCCTGCTCCCGACTATCCTTTTCGATGAAATTGATACCGGTGTCTCGGGCGAAATTGCCGGGAAAGTGGGTGCGATTATGCGTAATATGTCCGTTCATATGCAGGTAATAGCCATAACCCATCTTCCCCAGATTGCCGGTAAAGCCGATAGTCACCTGCTTGCCTACAAACAGGATGGCGACACTTCAACGATTTCAAGTTTACGGATTCTTTCGAGCGAAGACAGGGTAAATGAAATTGCCCGCATGTTAAGTGATGAAACGATAACCGAATCAGCAAAAATTACTGCCAGGGAGCTTTTAAATTACATCAATTAGCAGCATTGCTTTTTGATTACCTTAGGGCCTGGTAAATGTGGGCTTTCGAAATACCGCTTTATATAGCAGGAGAATGGAATACGCTTTTTACCCTGATAAGATCTAAACTTTAACTTCCAATAAAAATCCTAATTAAAACAAATACAATGGCATACAATCTACTCAAAGGCAAGAAAGGCATCATATTCGGTGCATTGAACGACATGTCAATTGCCTGGAAAGTGGCAGAAAGAGCCCACGAAGAAGGAGCTCAGTTTGTCCTTACCAACACACCTATGGCACTTCGCCTGGGGGATACCCATCATTTGGCTGAAGCAACCGGTTCTATTATCATTCCTGCCGATGCTACCAGCATTCCTGATCTTGAAAATGTTTTCACAAAAACAATGGAACATTTTGATGGCAAGATAGATTTTATATTGCATTCCATTGGCATGTCGCCAAACGTGCGAAAAAAAATCCCTTATGATGCCCTTAGTTATGAAAATTACCTGAAAACCCTTGATATTTCAGCAATTTCATTTCACAAGGTGATACAAACGGCTAAGAAATTCGATGCCCTGAATGAGTGGGGATCAATCGTTGCCTTATCCTATGTGGCCGCGCAACGCACCCTTTTCGAATACAATGATATGGCTGATGCCAAAGCGGCACTTGAAAGTATCGCCCGCAGTTTCGGTTATATTTATGGTCGCGAAAAGCATATCCGCATAAATACCATTTCGCAGTCGCCAACCCTCACAACTGCAGGAAGCGGTGTAAAAGGAATCGGAGGCTTGATGGATTTCACCGAACGGATGTCGCCCCTGGGAAATGCAACTGCTGTTGAATGTGCTGATTATTGCCTCACACTTTTCAGCGACCTGACCCGTAAAGTGACTATGCAAAACCTTTTTAACGACGGTGGCTTCTCAAGCATGGGTATGAGTGCCCGTGCAATGGAAATGTATAATAAAAGCCTTGATTGCCGCGATTGTCATGATCATCCGGATAATTTTAAGATTGAACCTGACAATACAATCATTTAGCATGCAAAAGCTGATGTATGTGAAATGCGATTCCATGCAAATATCTTAACCTAATTTAATTGTATAATTATAAACAGCTTGGGGCTTTGCTTCCGGGCTGTTTGCTTTTCCTGGTGTTGTTGGTGTGTAATTCAGTTGCAAGGCATCTGGATTTACCACATTAGCTTTCTGTGGAAGTTTGAAAAGAATTCTTGTTTTCATCCCGGCTTTCAGCTTAACACCCCGGTTTCGTGCCGGCTCATATTGCAGCATGCGGATTACACGGATAGCTTCTTCATCACATCCTGAGCCGATTCCTTTTGTCACTTCCACATCAGTAACTTCACCCATATTATTAACGGAATAAGCTACATAAACAAGACCTTCCACTTTGTTCGCCAAAGCTGGTTCAGGATATACAATATTTTCACTGATGAACTTCAGGTACGCATCCTTTCCTCCGGGATAAGTTGGTATCCTGAGAAAGTTCTTTTTTTTTGGATTTTTCGGTTCGATGCGCTTCACAGTACAAAACTAGCATTTTTTATAATCATTATTCAGATATGTCATTTGAAAATTATTTCTACTGGACCTGCATGTAACAAATTGTCT
This sequence comes from Bacteroidales bacterium, assembly GCA_038250985.1. Lineage (GTDB taxonomy): Bacteria > Bacteroidota > Bacteroidia > Bacteroidales > UBA4417 > UBA4417. The sequence continues at coordinate 9,598 of JBBSBT010000007.1, read as the reverse complement.
GCCAATAGAATGAATACTTTATTTAATGATTTTATTTGAATAAAGGCTGCATTTCCAAAATCGTATCTAAATAATGTTAAATTTGTCATTCGGAATTCAAATTTATTCATGAATAATAAAACAGGATCAGGCCTGGATGTAAGAGGGAAATTGCTAAAACAAATTCTCATCCTGGCTTTTTACAAGGCAATTTTATAAATTAACACATATACACATGAAAATTTTAGTTTGTATCAGCAATGTGCCTGATACTACAACAAAAGTTAAGTTTGTTGACGATTTCAAAAAACTTGATACAAATGGAATTCAGTGGGTTATAAACCCATGGGATGAACTTGCCCTCACCCGTGCACTTGAGCTTAAAGATGATGCTGCGAGTGGCATTCAAACAGTTACTGTTGCCCATGTAGGCTTAGCCGGCTCGGATCCGACTATCAGGAAAGCCCTTGCCATAGGAGCCGATGATGCCATCCGTGTAAACGTCGAAGCCATTGATGCTTATAGTATTGCAGCTCATCTTGCCGAAGCAGTTCGGAACGAAAATTATGACATGATCTTTTGCGGTATCGAATCCAGTGATCACAACGGTTCTACGGTAGGAGGGATGCTGGCTGAATTTTTAGGTTATTCTTCCATAACCGGTGTTTCTTCGGTTAAAATTGAAAATGGCCAGCCGGTGCTTACACGCGAAATTGATGGAGGCAGGGAAGTCCTTATCGTTCCTTCTCCGTTTGTGGCCATTGTGCAGAAAGGCATTGCAAAAGAACCCCGTATTGCCGCCATGCGAGGCATTATGACGGCTCGCACCAAAACTGTTAAAGTAGTTGAGCCACTGGCATGTGAAAGCCTGACTGAAGTTATTAACTACGAAATGCCCAAGCCACGCGCTGCCTGCAAATACATAAGTGCCGATAATGCCGGGCAACTTATCGAAATACTTCATAACGAAGCGAAGGCTTTTTAATTCATTTTTTTATAAACCAGTCAAATACCCAACCTTTATATGTCAGTATTAGTATTCCTCCAAAACTGGGATGGTAAATTCAAAAAATTATCATTCGAACTGGTGTCGTATGCATCCAAAGTTGCAGAAATGCTTGGCGATCAGGCAATAGTCCTTTCAATTGGGAAAGTGGAAGCTTCGGAACTTGAGAAATTGTCAGCCTATGGTGCCGATAAAATTATAAGCATTGAAAATGAAAAGCTACAGGTGTTCGATGACCAGGCTTTTACAAGTGTAATTGCTGAAATAGCAAAGGAAACCGGTGCCAAGGTATTGATTTTGGCAAATAATGTTTCCGGTAAAGCTTTGGCTTCACGACTTTCAGTTCGTCTGAAAGCAGGTGTGGCTTCCGGAGTAAGTAAAGTACCCGTGAGCCTGGACCCCTTTGTTGTTTATAAAAAAGTTTTCTCCGGAAAAGCTTTTGCTGATATACAAATCAAAACCGAAGTTAAAATTATCACGCTCGCACAGAATTCATTTGAGTTGGTTGAGACGCCAAAAGCTTTTGTACACGAGAAAAGGGATATTCAGCCTGATGGCAGCCTGATGAAAACGCAGGTAAAAGAAGTGCAGAAGCAATCGGGTAAAATCCTCCTCACCGATGCCGATATCGTAATATCCGGAGGCCGGGGAATGAAATCGCCCGATAACTGGGGCCCGTTGGTTGAACTGGCTGAATTACTGGGTGGTGCAACGGCTTGCTCACGCCCTGTTTCGGACGAGGGATGGCGCTCGCACGAAGAACATACCGGGCAAACGGGTAAGATTATTGCTCCGAACCTTTATGTGGCCATAGGAATTTCAGGAGCCACTCAGCACCTGGCCGGGATCAGTTCCTCAAAAGTTATTGTGGCAATTAATACAGATAAGGATGCCCCGATTTTTGAAGCTGCACAATACGGAATTATCGGAGACGCTTCACAGGTGCTTCCAAAACTTGTTGAAGCAGTTAAAGAATTGAAGTCAAAATAACCAGCTTACTCATAACCTGATAAAAGATGTCCTTGGCCATATTCCTTCCGGATTGGTCCAGGGACATTTTTTTATAAACCATCGAATGATGGGCAAGCAGATCGTACATACACGTAAACTGCTGTTGACACCTGTTGTTTTTCATTTACCTTTTCATGCTGATCTTTTATTCTGAATTTTGCGATGCATAAACACATTAATCACATAACCTGATATTTCAGAATATTTCAGAAGAAAAAACCTTGCGTAAAGCAGGTAACATATTCATATTTAGAAAGATATGCATTTTTATGCATATTTAAAGCCTTGATTCAGTCTGCATTACGATTTTTTTTCTTGCAGTTTAGCCCTAAAAGCTTATTTTTGCGCCTTCAAAATTTCCATCGCAAAGTATTTTTGACTTACATTAAACTGAGTCATAACCTGATAAATAATTTATGCGTTTTAGAATAATTGTGCTAGCCAAACAGGTTCCGGACACCCGGAATGTTGGCAAAGATGCCATGAAAGCTGATGGCACTGTTAACCGGGCAGCTTTGCCTGCCATTTTTAACCCCGAAGATTTACACGCACTGGAGCAGGCCCTGAGCATTAAGGATAAAATTCCTTATGCCGAAGTCATTCTTCTTACTATGGGACCATTCCGTGCAGCCGAAATCATACGTGAGGCCATGTATCGCGGCGCCGACCGTGGCTACCTGATCACCGACCGCAAATTTGCCGGTTCCGATACACTTGCCACATCCTATGCTTTATCACTGGCGGTTAAAAAATTGGCTCCTTATCACCTGGTAATTTCGGGTAGGCAGGCAATTGACGGCGATACTGCCCAGGTTGGACCGCAAACTGCCGAAAAACTTGGAATTCCTCAAATTACCTATGCCGAGGAAATTCTTTCGGTAGATGCCAAGAAAATCATTGTAAAACGCAGGCTCGAAAGGGGAGTAGAAGTAGTAAATTCAACTTTACCTGCAGCTATTACAGTTCATGGTTCCGCGCCGGTTTGCCGTCAGCGGGTTGCCAAATTGTTGATGAAATACAAGCATGCACGCACGGTGACCGAACTTCAGAACGAAACCAAAGACTATACCGAGTTATACAGCGACCGTCCGTACCTGCTTATTGAAGAATGGACAGCGGAAGATTTGAATGCTCAGACGGAAATGCTTGGTCTTTCAGGATCACCGACCAAGGTAAAAAAGATCGAAAATGTTGTTTTCCAGCATAAAGATTCCAAAGTAATGGGGGGTACCGATAAGGAAATCGAAACCCTCATGGTGGAACTGATCAACAGCCACATTATAGGCTAATAAAAAGAAATTTAAAAATCACTGATTAATACAAAAAGCACGTGAACAACATATTTGTTTATTGCGAAGTTACCGAAGAAGGATTGATAGCTGATGTCAGCCTGGAACTTTTGTCGAAAGGTAAAAAACTGGCCGACGATCTTCATGTTAAATTAGAGGCTGTGGTTATCGGACACAATGTTCCAAACCTGGAGGGCCAATTGTATCCGTATGGCGTTGATGTGATCCATTATGCCAACCATGAAAAACTATTTCCCTACACAACTCTTCCTCATGCATCCATAATACTTGATTTGTTTGGTAAGGAAAAGCCCGAAATTGCTCTTTTTGGTGCTACAAGCATAGGACGCGATATAGCTCCCAGAGTTGCCTCGGCTCTCCGTTGCGGGCTTACGGCCGACTGTACCAGCCTCGAAATCGGCGACCATTTCGAAAATAAAACACAGACGGAATATAAAAACCTGTTGTACCAGATTCGTCCTGCATTTGGTGGCAATATCATTGCTACCATCATCAATCCCGAAACCCGCCCCCAGATGGCTACGGTGAGAGAAGGCGTGATGAAGAAAGAAGTATTTTCGAACAAATTCAAAGGAAAGCTCCAGAAAATTGATGCCAGGAACATTTTGAAAGATGATGATTTTGCAGTTACCATCATTGAGCGTCACATGGAAAAGAGCAAGATCGACATAAAGAACTCACAGGTTATTATTTCAGGTGGATATGGAGTAGGTTCAAAAGAAAACTTCAACCTGCTTTTCGATTTGGCAGATATACTGGGTGCCCAGGTTGGTGCTTCCCGCGCTGCCGTTGATGCCGGTTTTGTTGAGCATGAGCGCCAGGTTGGACAAACAGGCGTTACTGTTCGGCCAAAACTATATATTGCCTGCGGAATTTCAGGTGCAGTGCAGCACAGAGCCGGAATGGATCAATCGGCACAGATCATTTCGATAAATACCGATATCAGTGCGCCTATCAATAACATCGCGGACTATACCATCATTGGAAATGTGGCTGATGTGATTCCGAAAATGATCAAATATTACAAGAAAAACTCGAAGTAAATCTCCCGACCCTAATGGAAAATTTTTATACCGACAATCCTCATCTGAAATTTCACCTCACCCATCCTTTGATGGAGAAAATAGTGAAGTTGAAAGAGTCAGGCTATAGCCAGAAAGAAAAATACGATTTTGCCCCTCTTGATTTCGAAGATGCCATTGATAATTACGATAAGGTAATGGAAATCATTGGTGAAATCAGTGGCGAAATTGTTGCGCCCAATGCTGAATCTGTTGATAAAGAAGGACCTCAGCTTATTGATAACGAGGTTAAATATGCCCGAGGCACCCAGCAAAACTACGATGCTATGGTGAAAGCCGGTTTGGTTGGTTTTACCTTGCCAAGGGAATACGATGGGCTAAATATACCAGTTGTACCTTATGTTATGTCAGGTGAAGTTATTTCGCGCGCCGATGCTGGGTTTGCAAACATCTGGGGATTGCAGGATTGTGCCGAAACCATACACGAATTTGGTTCCGACGAAATCAAAAATGAATTTCTGCCCCGTTTTCATAAAGGCGCCACAGCAGCGATGGATCTCACTGAGCCTGATGCAGGTTCAGACTTACAGGCAGTTCAATTGAAAGCAACTTACGACATTCATAAACATCGCTGGATACTGGATGGCGTTAAACGCTTTATTACCAATGGTGATGCCGATATTTCGCTGGTTTTAGCCCGCTCCGAAGAAGGAACTTCCGATGCACGCGGACTTTCGCTTTTTGTTTACGACCGTAACGATCAGGCAGTTACGGTTCGTCGTATCGAAAACAAACTAGGGATCAAAGGTTCACCAACCTGCGAACTTGTGTTTCACAATGCTCCTGCCAAACTGATTGGTGATACCAAATTAGGTCTGATCAAATATGTAATGTCACTAATGAATTCGGCACGTCTTGGTGTTGGTTCACAGTCAGTTGGTATTGCTGAAGCCGCTTACCGCGAAGCATTTAAATATGCAAATGAGCGCGAGCAATTCGGGAAGTCGATTATTAAATATCCTGCGGTTTTCGAAATGCTTACCAATATGAAGGTAAAAATCGATGCCATGCGCACCTTACTTTATGAAACCGCCAGGTATGTCGATATTTACAAGGCATACAATTTCACTTCCCATGAGCGGAAACTGGAAACGGAAGAACGCCAGGAAGCGAAAATGTACCAGAAACTTGCTGATATGTACACTCCACTTGTAAAACTGTATTCGAGCGAGGAATGTAATAAGATAGCTTATGATTCTATACAGATTTTCGGTGGAACAGGCTATATGAAAGATTTCCCTATCGAACGGATTTACCGCGATGCACGTATCACCACCATTTACGAAGGCACATCACAACTTCAGGTTGTGGCTGCAATACGCAGTGTGGGAAACGGCGCATACCTTGCGAATATGCGCGAACGTGGTCAATTGCCGGTAAAGCCTGAATTGGAATACCTGAGGAGCACACTCGATAAAATGACTGAGCAGTATGCAAAAACTGTTGAAAAAGTTACCGAATTTGCTGATAATGAGTATTTTGATTTTCATGCTCGGCGCATGGTCGAAATGGCTGCCAATATTCTGATAGGATATTTGTTATTGTATGATGCCAACCGCAGCGAAGTATATACAAAATCTGCCGATATCTTTATCCGTAAAGGACGTGCCGAAAATATTTCATCCGTGAGTTTCATTAATAATTTCCATCCAAAGGATGTTAATGATTTTAAAATGTAATTAATAAATTGAGATTATCGGATTATACCGCTACTCTTGAAAATGCTTTTTATTATGTTACCGGGACGCTCTCAAAAAGGGCGTTCTTTTTTTGTCTTGAAGTTATCTGCCATGTGAGTATTAAATTTTTATTAACATATCGAATTCCCAATGATGTTATTTTGTACTTTCGGCCGGATTTCCTAATCCCTTTGCAACCGATATAAAGACGATTCTTTTTGTATCAGCTGAAAAGGGGAAAAAGCAACAATACAGGAATGCAATCCCAAAAACGACAATGCCGGGTTGAATCATTTTGCAATCAGTTAAATGCCAGAAATATAACGATTTAAAAACATGGAAAACAGAAAAGTATTAAAAAGCGGTGAATTTCTTGTGGATACTGTCGAGGCCAAAGATGTTTTTATTCCTGAAGAATTTGATGATGAACAATTAATGATTTCTCAGACTTGTCAGGATTTTCTTGAAACAGAAGTATATCCGAATCTGGACAAGATTGACAGTCCGGATATTATCCTGATGAGATCCATACTCGAAAAAGCAGGTGATCTTGGATTGATGGGAATTGCTTTGCCGGAAGATTTAGGTGGATTCGGACAATCCTTTACAACACAAATGCTTGCTGCCGAAACCATCGGTGCCGGATATTCATTTTCAGTGGCTTATATGGCCCATTGCGGTATCGGCACTTTACCCATTGCTTATTATGGTGATGATGTACAGCGTCAGAAATATGTAACCAAACTTGCTACAGGTGAACTGATTGGTTGCTATTGTCTTACCGAACCAGGCGCCGGTAGTGATGCAAATGCAGGCAAAACAAACGCCCGCCTGTCTGAAGATGGAACCCATTATATCCTGAACGGGCAAAAAATGTGGATCACAAATGCGAATTTCGCAGATATACAGACCGTTTTTGCAAAAGTTGGGAATGATAGAATACTGAGTGCTTTCATAGTTGAGAAAAATATGCCCGGAGTTGTTATTTCTGCGGATGAGCATAAAATGGGGATCAAAGGCTCCTCAACTGCCCAGATATTTTATAACGATGTAAAAGTGCCGGTCGAAAATATGATTGGTAAACAGGGCGAAGGCTTCAGGATCGCCTTAAGTATTCTGCATATGGGTCGTATCAAACTGGGCGCCAATGTTGTAGGTGCTTCGAAAAAAGCCATTAACGATTCAGTAAAGTATGCCAACGAGCGTAAACAATTCTGTGTATTGATTTCAACTTTTGGCGCCATCAAGCATAAACTGGCTCAGCAAGCAATTAAAACCTTTGCTGCAGAATCAGCAACGTACCGGGTTTGCAAGGATATCGACGATCTGATCCTGATAAACAAAGCTTCAGGTATGGATCACGGCCGTGCCACCATCGAAGGCATAAGCCATTATGCCGTTGAAGCTGCCATACTGAAAGTTTATGGCTCCGAAGCATTGGATTATGTGATTGACGAAGCTGTTCAGATTCACGGAGGTATGGGATATTCAGCCGAAATGGCTGTTGAGCGTGGATACCGCGATTCGCGTATCAACCGGATTTTTGAAGGAACCAACGAAATTAACCGTCTAATCATTGCAGATACCCTGATAAAACGCGCACAGAAAGGTGATTTCGATCTTTTCGGTCCTGCTGAAAAACTGTTCAATAACCTTGATTCTATTTCTTCGGGAAAGGTTGAAGTCGAAACCTATTATGCTGAAAAACGCCGTTACCTGGCCAACTTCAAAAAGGTGATTCTGCTTACTGTCCATGGCGTTACCAGCTTTTTCAATAACAAACTGTCTAAGGAACAGGAAGTTATGAACAACATTTCTGAAATGATTATGGAAACGTATATCGCTGAATCACTGGCCCTCAGGGTCGAAAAACTAGATTCCACCAAAGGCAATGCTGAAATTTTCCGCGATATGCTTGATGTGTATATTTACGATACCGCCGACCTGTTGCGCAAATCAGCCCGTGATGCAGTTAATTCTTTTGCCGGTGCCGAGGAATCAGAAAAACTAAACACAGCCATTGAAAAACTGACTCATGTAGCCGGAGTTAATGTGAAAGAGTCTCGTCGGCGTATTGCTGACAAACTGATCGAAAATAATGCGTACAAATTTAACTAACCTACCAAACCGGAGCGTTCTTTAAAAGGAGCGTTCTTTTTTTTTTCGCCGGCTATTACGCAAAATATCAAACTGATAAGCCTCAAGTAGATGATGAGCCTGGTAAATCTGAACAGCCAAATTGCTCAAATGTAAAGCGGCCATGTTTTGTATTCAATATTTGTGATACTTTTGCAAGATATCTGTTGAATCTTTTATGATCACAAAGCACTGATTATTTGAGCTTTAATTAGAAATTTAATTTATAACATCCTATGCCGCTTTTTAGCCATTTGTTAATTCCATTTATTGTTGCCATTTTCCTGGCAATCACGATGGGAGGAAGCGGAACCGGCCCGGCATTTTCAGCCGCATACGGAGCAAATGTTATTCGTAAAAGCCTGATACCGGGTTTATTTGGTATCATGGTATTCCTTGGAGCTATTTTAGCCGGGAAACAAACAGCCTCAACTATCGGGAAAGATTTAATTAATCCCGATATAATGACTTTCTCAGTTGTTTCAATTATTCTTTTCTCGGTGTCCATTTCGTTGCTGATTGCCAATTTATTTGGAATTCCCCAATCTACAAGTCAATCCACTGTTTTAGCTGTTTTTGCAGCCGGCTTATATTTCCACGGAGTTAATACACACAAAATTTTTGTTGAAGTCATACCGGCCTGGTTTATTCTCCCCATTATTGCTTTCTTTTTAAGTCTTTTCTTTGGCAAGTACATATACCGCCCGATGCGTCGCAGAGGGCTCACTATGTCACGCTCCAACAATGTGAACAGGAAATATTTCATTAATGGATTAATATTATTTATGTCACTCTATGTTGCTTTTTCAATTGGCGCCAATAATGTTGCCAATGCTGCCGGCCCCATAGCTACAATGACAGGAAATGAACTGCATATTACAGGCGATAAGAATTTTATCCTCATTATGATTTTATCCATCCTGATGGTAGCACCAAGTTTTGCAATCGGAAGTTCCATATTTGGAGATAAAATTCTCAATAATACGGGAAAAGAGATTGTATTATTCGGCAAGTTTGAAGCAGGAATAATTGCCTTTGTATCAGCGAGTTTACTTTTGCTTGCTTCGATAACAAAAGGGATACCAACTTCGCTGGTGCAATTAAATGTTGCAGCAATTCTGGGTATTGGTGTAGCCAAACTTGGAACAAAGAATATTTTCAGGAAAACTGAGGTAAGAAAGTTTTTTATAATGTGGGTTGTTGCACCAATTATTTCATTTTCTTTATGCCTGCTATTGCTGTATATTGTTGATAACATGGGATATCTTTAAAGTCAGATTTCGAAGATTGAATCAACCGAACCTAACAAATAAAAACTCTCATGAATAACCAGGAAATCATCCTCAAAACAATTGATTTTGTAAAAACATCATTGGCAGAGGCCGAAGGCGGCCA